>NZ_JBSHGZ010000030.1:36146-134954 GCF_053618075.1 Embleya sp. NPDC055664 | reverse complement strand
AGCTACCTCGCCGCCCTCCATCTTCGCGCCGCGATGATCTGGCTCAACGCCCTCACCCACACCACTCATTGATCACGACTGGATACGCGGCCTAGGGCACCTCCGGCAGCTCCGGTGGCTCCGGGGGTGTCTCGGGTCGGGTCTTGGCCCGGCCGGTCGGGGCGTTCGGCGGCGGTTCCGCGTCGGCGGCCACCACCTGGGCCCGGGCCCGGTCGATCCGCCGATGCCAACGCGCCACCCCGGGGTCGTGGACCGGGTCGGTGGAGCGGGACAGCGCCACCCCGTAGCCCAGTTGCGCGCGCTGGAGCCGACTACGTGCCCGGGCCGCCTTGCGCCCGTGCTCGCGCCGGGCCGCCTCCACCGCGTCCTTGCGGGTCTTGTTCGACGCGAGCGCGGCCAACTCGCGCAGCGGCAACAACTCCGGCTCGTCGCCCACCGCGCGGGCGAACCGCCGGAACTCCTGCCGGGCCGCGAGCCGGTAGACGTAGCTCGCCACGGCCAGTACGACCAAGCCGTTGAGCACGATCTGCACGATGGTCAGGTACCAGTCGGTGCGCCGCAGCACGATCTCCGCGAGCGGCGAGTTGTTCACGAAGTGCAGGCCCCAGGCGACCACGTACAGCGCGATCGCGGCGGCCACGCGCACCGGCAGCGGCCGACGCACGCCGACCAGCACGTACGCCACGCCCGCGCCGGTCATCGCGGTGAACGCCGCGTGGCTCCACAACCCGTTGACGACGGCCCGGACGAAGAAGCTGGCCACGACGCCGCCGGTCCAGATCTCGCCGGACTGGATCGCCGCGTTCAGCCCGTACAGGATGTTCTCCACGACCTGGAAGCCCAGGCCGACCAGCGCGCCGATCACGAAGCCGTCGAGCACGCTCTCGAAAACCCGGCGGTTGATCAGGATCAGCGTCACCACGCCGAGCAGTTTCAGCGTCTCCTCGACGATCGGCGCCGAGATGGAGGCGCCCCAGTCGGTGGAGAACTCCGGATCCAGCTTGGCCAGATAGCTGAGCAGGTTGTCGTTGGCCACCAGGGCGAATCCGGTCGCCACCAGGCCGCCCCACAACACCGCCGCCACACAGAACGACAGCGGCTCGCGCTCGAACAGGTCCAGGTGGGTGATCACCGCGAGTGCCGGGATCAGCCACAGCGTGTTGATCACCACGCTCAGCACCAGCGCACCCGACGGAGCCGCCGAGGACAGCCGGACGAAGTTGGGCACCACGCTCGCCGCACCGAGCGCGAGCACGATCGGATACAGCCAGAACGCCGCCCGCGTGGGCTGCACGATGCCGCCCGCGTCCCGGCGACCGCGGCGGTCGGTCAGCGGAGCCACACTCACGACGCGGTCACCTCCACCGAGTCGAGCATGGTCACCACGTCGTCGGCGATCGCGGCGGTCAGCGGCGCGGTGTGCCGGGCGGTGAGCGACACGCCCAGTCCCTGGCCGCCGGCGACCAGGACGGTCAGTGTGCCGGCCACCGTGTGTCCGGTGATCGGCGCGACCAGGCCGGTGAGGCCGCGCGCGGTGGTCACCTTGGCGGGGTCGCCGCCGACCCGCCCGCGCCCGGTCGCCGCGTGACGGCGCGCCGCCGCCCGGAACGCGCCCGCCGCCGAGGACTGCCGGCCCAGCGGGGTCAGCCGATACGTGGTCGCCCCCTTGACCAGCACGCTGACCAGATCGGCCTGGGACGCGCCCCGGTCGACCTGCCAGCCGAGCGCGGGCTGGTACCGGAAGGTGCCCAGCGTGACCACCTGCCCGGCCCGCACCGGCGCGGCGCCGACCACAGAGCGGTTGAGCAGGTAGGGAACCGCGATCAGGATCACCATCACGACGGCGACGACGAACGTCGCCCGCAGCCCGTGCGGCCCCCGCATCAGGCGTGACCACAACCTGCCGGGATCCGGTTTCGAGGAGTTCGACGAGTTCGCGGAGTCGGGGGAGGGCGGTCGCGGGACCGGTGCTGTGACGGACAAGCGCGGCTCCTGTCGGTGGGAAACCTGCGGGGGCAGGGTCTGCGCCGGTACCCGCGCCACTTCGGAAAGTCACTCCGCCATCGGCCGAAGGGGTGATCCGGTCACGGGGAAATCACGAAAACGCTGTTTACGTCCCGCCGATTGATGGACGGCTGTTACAGAGCAGCCCGATCACCGTTTCACCGCCCGGTTAAGGTCGTTTTTGTCAACAGCACCCCCCTGACGCCTGCCGGAGCTCTTCCCTTGAACCCCCTTTCCGCACGCCGTCCTCGCGCGACGGCGCTGCTCGGCGCCGTACTGCTCGCGGTGACCGCGGTCGCGTGCGGCTCCTCGTCCGGCGACTCCACGGTCGACCACGCCAAGAGCACGGCCACGCCCCGGCAGTCCGGCGGGCAGTCCTCCGGTCAGCCCGCGAAGCCCCCCGCCCCCAGCAAGGTCGTCATGCCGACCGGGCCCACGACGAACTTCACCACGGCGACGACCACCGCCGTCGGGCCGATCATGATGACCAGCTACACCGGTCCCAAGTCGGGCGTCACCGGCAAGGTGTGGGTGTGGCTGCCGCCGGAGTACAACGACCCGGCCTTCGCCAAGCACGGCTTCCCGGTCCTGACGCTCTACGCCGGCGGACAGAGCAATGGCTACAACACCTGGACCGACAACCAACTGCCGATCCAACAGATGGCCGTAGCCGAGAAGAAGGCGGGCAAGACCCACCCCTTCATCATGGTGATGCCGGTGCAAAACCTGGAGAAGGACGAGAAGCGCAGCCTGGAGTGCAGCGACATCCCGGGGCAGCCGAAGATGGGCACGTGGATGTCACAGGACATCCCCGACCTGGTCAAGGCCAACTTCCGCACCCTGCGCGACCCGGCGGGCTGGGGTCTGATGGGCGCCTCCACGGGCGCGTTCTGCAGCGTGAAACTCGCGCTCCAACACCCCGAGCAGTTCAAGGTCGCGGTGCCGATCGACGGCTACTTCAACCCGGACAGCCCGCTGTGGAAGGGCCACGAGGCGGAGCGGCTGGCCAACAGCCCCGATCGCATGATCGCGGAAGGCAAGGCGAACATCGACGTGCTCGCGACCGCGGGCGGCGGGGACGCGGCCGAGGTACGCCTGGTCAAGGCCTTCGTCGCCAAGGCGGCGCCACCCGTTCGCATCGAGTACTACGAGCAGCCCGCCGGCAGGCATCTCACTTCGCACTTCAAGAAGATGATTCCCGACCTGCTCGGCTGGCTCGGCCGGCACATGCCCCCACCCACCGCCGACTGACCGTGTCCGGATCGTCGCTGAATCACCCTGGAAGACGACAGTGAGTCTGACCGGTACCCCCTTCTACATAACGACCATCGTGCTGGCGATAGCGGCCGTGGTGCTGGCGTTGTTCGCGTGGAACCACATCCCGGGCCCCAAGCCGGTGAAAATCATCGCCCGGCTGTTCATGCTGGTCACCTGCCAGTTCACCGCCATCCTGATGGTCTTCGTCATGGTCAACAACGCGAACAGCCTCTACGACACGTGGGACGACTTCCTCGGTACGGGCGGCAGCCACGTGGTCGAGGCGCGCGAGCCCGCTCCGCCGCCGGCGCCCGAGCAGAAGCTGCTCACCAAGTTCGATCCGGTCGGTGACGGCAAGATGGGCGAGGGCGTCCAGGAGACCACCCTCAAGGGCCCGCAGTCGGGGGTCGAGGCCGAGGTCTACGTGTGGCTGCCGCCGCAGTACAAGGACCCGGCGTTCGCGGACAAAAAGTTCCCGGTCGTCGAACTGCTGCCCGGCTACCCGGGTTCGGCCAAGGCCTGGTTCGGCACGCTGGACGTGAACAAGCAGCTCAAGAGCATGATGGCCAAGGGCGAGGTGGCCCCGTTCATCCTGGTCTCGCCGCGCACCAAGCTGCTCGCGGGCCAGGAGGACACCGGCTGCGCGGACGTCCCGGGCAAGGCCAACGCCGACACCTGGATCTCGGGCGACGTGCGGCGCATGGTGATCGACAACTTCCGCGCCGAGTCCGACCCCAAGCACTGGGCCATCGCGGGCTACTCGGCCGGCGCCCACTGCGCCACCCGAATGGCCCTCCTCCACCCGGACCGCTACGGCGCCGGGGTCAGCCTGTCCGGCTACAACGACCCCAAGGGCGAGTCCGACTCGGTCACCTCGAAGGACCCGGCCCTGCGAATCTCCTCCAACCCCCTGACGATCCTCAAAAACGCCCACCAACCCCCAAAGGTCGCCCTCTACATGGCCGGCGAAAAGGGCGACGGCTTCGGCGACGCCCAAGCCCTCAAGGCCGCCGCCAAGCCCTCCACAGCCATCACAGTCGCCGAAATCTCCGGCGGTGGCCACGGCACAGACGTCTGGCGCCGAATGGTCCCCGACGTCTTCCGCTGGCTGACCAAAACGATGGTCTGAACAAAGGCAACGTAAACTCAGCCCGGCCGGCGCTTGAGGCCAAACAGCCCGGCCGGCGCTTGAGGCCAAACAGCCCGGCCGGCGCTTGAGGCCAAACAGCCCGGCCGGCGCTTGAGGCCAAACAGCCCGGCCGGCGCCTGAGGCCAAACAGCCCGGCCGCATGGCGCGGGTGCGTTACACCTCGCGTACGTGGACTCCCGCCCCCTCCGCAAGGAGCGAGTGCAGGGACAGGAACACCTTCCGCGCCTCCACCGCGTTCCAGTCCGCCGGCAACAACTCCGCCGGCAACCCGGGGTCGAGATACGGCAACCGCCGCCACTGGGTGAGCATCGGCACATAGGCCCGAAACGCCTCCCCCGGCGAAATCACCGCCCGCCCCCCAAGCTCCGCCGCAACCGGCCCATACGCGTCCGTGAACAGCGCGTACTGCTCCTCGATCGCCTCGAAGTCCCACCACTCCCCGACCGCCTCGCCGAGCCGCGTCGCACTGGCCGCATCCCCCGTGAACAGGTGTACGTAGTCCGCCAGTTCAACCCGCTCCAGCGTCCGCCGAGCGTCCTCCAACAATCGCGCCGGCGCGATCCACACCCCCGGCGACACGTTGCCGAACCCCAGCCACGTCAACCGCGACCGCAACTGGTGCCGATGCGCCCGCTCCGACTCGGGCACCGAGAAGATCGCCAGCACCCACCCGTCCGACAGCCGCGCCGGCTCCAGATTGCCGAAGATCCGCCGATCGCCCTCGTCGAAGATCGACTCCATCGCCGGGCTCAGCCGATAGCCGGTTCCCTCCCGCCGCTCCTGGATGAGCGTGCCGCGCTTCTTCAGCCGCGAGATCGCCGACCGCACCGCCGGTGCGTCCACGCCGAGTTCGCCCATCAGCACGATCAGGTCGGCGATCGAGATCCACCCGCCGAGCCCGCGCACGAACGCGCCGTACACGGTGTTGATCAGGGAGCTGGGCCGGGCCGAGGTCTCCGCCATGGTCGCCTTCCTCGCGGAGTCTGGTTCGGCGGTGATCCTATCCGGGCGCGGGCCCCGCCCCGGCGACCGGCGTACCCTCGGCCGCGCGCCGCCGCAGCTCCCCGCGCCGCAGCTTGCCGGTGTTCGTACGCGGCAACTCGTCCACGAACTCCACCAGGCGCGGGTACTTGTACGGCGCCATCGTCTGCTTCACGAACCCCTGCAACGCCCGCGCCGTCGCCTCGTCCGCACTCACCCCCGGGTGCAGCACCACATACGCCTTGACCACCAGCCCCCTGCGCACATCCGGCGCCCCGACCACCCCGCACTCCGCGACGTCCGGATGCGTACCGAGCACCGCCTCGACCTCGGGACCGGCGATGTTGTACCCGGACGACACGATCATGTCGTCACTACGCGCCTGATACCAGAAATAGCCATCCTCATCCCGCACATACGTATCACCGGTGATATTCCACCCATCACACACATAGTCGACCTGCCGAGCGTCATCGAGATAGCGACATCCCGTCGGCCCCTTCACCGCCAACCGCCCCGGCGTCCCATCCGGCACGGGCAAACCGTCCGGCCCGAGCACCACGGCCCGAAAACCCGGTACCGGCAGCCCGGTCGCCCCTGGCCGGATCGCATCGTCGGCCGCGGAGACGAACACGTGCAGCAGTTCGGTCGCCCCGATCCCGTCGATGATCCGCGTCCCGATCGCGTCGTGGTACGCCTGCCACACCCCGACCGGCAACGCCTCCCCCGCCGACACGCACCGCCGCACGCCCGCGAGCAGGTCGACGAGCCCGGCGCCGAGGATGGCCCGATACGCGGTGGGCGCGGTGAACAGTACGGTGACCCGCCGCTCGGCCACCACGGCCGCCAGTTCCTCCGGCGTCGCCCGCTCCAGGAGCAGCGTGGCAGCGCCCACCCGCAGCGGGAACACCACCAGCCCACCGAGCCCGAAGGTGAAGCCCAGCGGTGGCGTCCCGGTGAACAGGTCGGTCGGCTCCGGCCGCAGCACATACGCGGAGAACGTGTCGGCGATCGCCAACACGTCCCGATGGAAGTGCATCGTCGCCTTGGGCCGCCCGGTCGTCCCGGACGTGAACGCGATCAGCGCCACGTCGTCGCACGCGGTGTCGACCGCCTCGAACACGGTGCTCTTCGCGGCGCAGCGAGCGGCCAACGTACCCTCACCCGCCCCGCCGTAGTCGACCACACGCAGCCCGGGGGTGTCGGCGGCCTCCAACTCGGCGGTGAAGCGGTGGTCGCACAGGGCTACAACCGGTTGGGCGATCCGGTGGATGGTGTCGAGCTCGTGCGCGCGCAGCAGCGGCATGGTGGTCACCACGACCGCGCCGGCCTTCAGCGCGCCGAACCAACTCGCGACCAGCCAGGGGTTGTTGGGGCCGCGCAGAAGGATCCGATGACCGGGCAGCACGCCCAGGTCCTCGGTCAGGACATGCGCGATCTGGTTGGCGCGGGTGAGCAGGTCGCCGTACGTCCAGGTCTGCGTCGCGGTGACCAGGCACCGCCGTTCGGCCCCGTGTCGGGCGATGGTGTCGTCGAGCAGGGCCGCGGCGCAGTTGAGCCGGTCGGGGTAGCGGACCTCCGGCACATCGAAGACCAGTTCGGGCCACTGCTCGACGGGCGGCAACCGGTCCCGGCAGAACGTGTCGACGTGCGCGGAGGGACGGAGCTGCATGAGGGCACCTCATCCTGTTGCCATCGTGACGACAGTCAACGGTACGCGACACCCGCACGGGATGACATCCCCTCGGCACACCCGCAGCCGACGCGGCCCACCGCCCCACCACCCGACGCCCCGACCACCCGCCGCCCCCTCAGGCCGACCCCCCGTTCACCACCAGCACCGTGCCGCGACCGATCGCGCAGACCGTCTCGGTGCCGTTCTCCGCGCGCATGACCAAGGTGCAATCGCACACCGCCTGCCGCCGCCCGGCATGTACCACGTGCGCCTCGGCCCGCAACATCACCCCCTGCGCCGGCCGCAGGTACTGGACCTGGACACTGCCGGTCAGCACCGCCGCCCCCAGCGTGCTGCCCGCGGCGAAGGTGATCGCGTTGTCCGCCGCATACGCCAGCACGCCGCCGTGCAAGTAGCCGTTCTGCTGCCGGAGTTCGTCCCGCACGTCGACCTCGAGGGTGGCCCGCCCGGCACCGAACTCGGTGACCCGGGCGCCGACGAGCCGGCTGAACGGCTGGGCCGCGAGCACCGTCTCGGCGAAGTCGAGCCCGAGGGGGCCGGTCGACGGGCCGTCGGGGGTGTCGGTCATGGCGCTACCACCGTTCGTTCGGGAGCCGGATGCCCGACCATCGATATCAGAGTCGGCCCGCCCGCCGCCGTGCGCCCTCGGGCACAATCGGGACGTGTTCGAACTGCTGCCGGGCGTGGGCGTGGTGCTGCCGCGCGGCGCCGGCGTGTTGCGTTTCGGGATGAGCGAGCAGCGGGCCCAGTGGACGTTGTCCACGGTTCTGGACGTACGCGCTTATTGGTCCTGCGCCGGCACCCGCTACCACGACGACGGCCACCGGAGGTTCTGGAGCTTCGGCGGCTCCCTGGGCGCCCTGCGCGTGGATGTGACCGGCTCCGAACACGGGTGCCGCACCATCGCCTTCGAGCGACTGCCGGGCACGACGACGGACCCGGTGGTGTGGCGGGACGTGGACCTGTTCGGGTATCCGGCCGACGAAGTCGAGGCGGCGCTGCCGGGGGCGGCGGAGCGCGAGCGGATCGGGCTGCTGCTGGACCCGCCCGCCGCCGGGCCGGCCGCGTCGACCGACGACCGGCCGACCCGGGTACGCCTGACCACCGAGGACGTGTCGGCGTACCGCCCCGGCTGATCACCCCCACCCGCCGGATGCGCTTCGTCACACGGCACCACGATGGCGAATTTGGACAGCTTCCCTTACCGTAGGCCCCCGTTTCGGCCCGGCCCACAGTCTGTCGGCCCTCGGCCTTCGGCTTGCCGGCCCTCGGCCCACAACAAGGAGAGCGACGTCATGGCGCGGGAAAAACTGGGTGTGGCGATCGTCGGGACCGGATTCGGGTGCATCACCCACCTGCCGGCGTTCCGGGACGCGGGCTTCGAGGTACGCGCCCTCGTCGGCCGCGACCCCGCCCGCACCGCCGAGCGCGCCGAGCGCTTCGGCGTCCCGCACGCGTACACCGACCTCGACGCGGCGCTCGCCCTCGACGGCGTGGACGCGGTGAGCGTGGTCACGCCCCCGCACACCCACGCCGAGATCGTGCTCGCCGCGATCGCGGCCGGGAAGCACGTGGTCTGCGAGAAGCCGTTCGCGAGCGACGCGGCCGAGGCGGCCCGGATGCTGGCCGCCGCCGAACAGGCGGGTGTGGTGCACCTGTTGGGCACCGAGTTCCGCTGGCAGTCGTCCCAGGCGCTGCTCGCCCGACTGATCGCCGCCGGCGCGATCGGCGAACCCCGGCTCGCCACCTGGCTGTTGCACATTCCGGTACTGACCGGCCCGGCCGCCGAGGTGCCCGCGTGGTGGGGCCGGGCCGAGGACGGCGGCGGCTGGCTCGGCGCTCACGCCTCGCACTGGATCGACCAGATCCGGCACACGCTGGGCGAGTTCGAAGGGGTCAGCGCCGGCCTGCCGCTGGTCGCGGATCGGCCGGGGCAGAGCGCGGAGGACACCTTCAATGTGCGCTTTCGCACGGTGAGCGGGGTGGAGGGCACGCTGCAGAGTTCGGCCGGCGTCTACGGTCCGCCGCTGATGACCACGCGTGTGGCGGGCACGCACGGCACGGCCTGGGTCGAGTTCGACGACGTGTGGCTCGGCGACGCCGCCGGCGACCGCCGGGTGGACGTCCCCGAGGACCTGGCCAACCCGGACCCGATCGCGCCGCCGTCCGACCTGATGCACACCGCGTACGACCTGCTGCACTCGATGGGCATCGACCGCGCGCCCTACGCCCGCCTGGCCGGCACCTTCGCCGCGCTGATCGCCGGCGACCCGATCCCCGACCACCCGCGTCCCGCCGACTTCGCCGACGGCGTGGCCGGCCAACGTGTCCTCGACGCGATCCGCGCCTCCGCCGCGACGGGCGGCGCGTGGGTGGCCTGCGGCTGAGCACGCCCGCGGCTCAATCGCCTCGGGTGTGCGAGTTCAGCGGGGTCGGGTGGGCGTGATGCAGCGCGGCCAGGCCGTACAGGACCCGTACGTCCGGCCAGTCGTCCTCGACCCGGTACCGGTTCTCGAAGTCGTCGTCGAAGAAGCGGAACACGTCCGCTCCACCGCGCGTCCACCGGGTCTTGATCGGCATCCGGGGAAACTCGCCGCCGAACAGGATGGCCGCCGCCATCACCGCCCACACCGGCGAGAACAACCACCACCAGCACCAACCGACCACCTCGCCCTTGACCGCGGACAGCGATCCCCCGTCGGGCAGTTCGACGTGCCACGAGGTCCGCCGCGGGGGCAGCACGCTCCCGCGGCGACGGGTGACCCGCCCCAACGACTCGCCCGCCGGGCCGGCGATGCGGTAGACGGCCCCGGTATCGTCGGCCGACTCCGTCTCGACCGTGATCGCGGCCGACTCGCGCCCGGGGTCGGCCCACAACGTCAGGTGCCGCCAGTCCTTGTGCCGCCCACCCCCGTCCGGCCGGGTGTCGTCGATGTACAGCAGGTCCTCGAAGCTGTCGTGCCGGTCGGAATCCCGCCGCATTCCCAGCGCCGGACCCCGCCAGACGTCCTCCGGCAACTTACGAAGCGCCGTCGAACCGTGCCGTCCCCGAATCCCGAACACGGCACCTTGCGCGACACCGACCGCAGACCTCATCCGCTCCCCCGAAAAGCCCCGGCGACCCGCGCCGACTCCATGGCGACTCCATGGCGCCAGACGGATGGTACGGCCTACGGAATCGTTCGTTCCGACCGGAGCGGGTGGTCGAACCGATCGAGCAGCAGGGCGAGATACTTCTCCAGCCGAGCACCCAACAGGTCGGATGTCAGGTCCGCCCGTCCCGCCTCCCGCCACGGCACCGCCACCTTCTCCGCGTCCGGGGCGAACGCGAGCGCGTCGAGCAGCCGCCAGTACAGGTGGTCCGCCGGATCGTCGGCGAGCCGACCGCCAGCCGCGAGGTAGGCGGCGGGGAAGCACATCCCGACGGCGGGCCCGTGCAGCAGGGCCAACGCGGTCGAGCAGTGCGCCACGTCCAGATCGGCCGGTCCCCACGAGGTCTCGACCCAGTCGACCACGCCGGAGATCCGCACCTCGGCGCCGTGCCCGGCGAACAGCACATTGCCCGGATGGAAGTCGCGGTGCAGGAAACACCCCTGGTACGCGGGCGGTTCCCGGCGGATCAGCTCCACCGCCCGACGCCAGACCCCGGCCCGGACGGGTGCGGCCGGCACGCTCACCCGCTCCGGCGCGGTCCAGGCCTGATAGTCCCGGGGCCGGGTCTCCTCGGTGACCGGCACCGCATGGATCGCCACCAACTGCCGGGCAAGCAGGCCGATCCGCACCGCCGCGCCCTCCTCACCCAGCCGAATCCCGCCCGGGAGCAGCGACATCAGCAGGGACGGATGGTCGCAGTACGCGCCACGCGCGTCCACCGCCAGGCAGCGCGCCACCGGGACGTCGATCGCGGCATCGACATCGGCGAGCAGTGCGAGGATCGCCGCCTCCCGAGCCAACAGCCCCTCGGCGTGCCGGAGAAAGAAAGGTTTCACGAACGACCGCAGTACCAGGGCCCGTTCCCCATCGCCCCCGACCACCCGCAGCCGCCGCATCACCGACGTCCACCCACCGATGAGCCGTTCGGCCGCCACCACCCGCTCGCCCGCCGGCAACGCTCGCTCGACCCACGCCCGCGTGGCCCGCCACTGCGCCGCGTCGTCGCCCGCATCCCCATCGCCGATCACGCCAGGGAGCCTAACGCCGCAGTCGCGAGCCGATCGCCCGACCGAAACGGCCACCGCGTCACACGGGCCGTGCGCTCACTCCTCCAACGCCTGCGGGCGCAGGTCCAACCGGCGCAACAGCTGGGCGTTGAGGGCGACCACGACCGTGGACAGGCTCATCAGGATGGCTCCCACCTCCATCGGGAGCACCACGCCCGCCCAGGCCAACACGCCGGCGGCGAGCGGGACGGTGACGATGTTGTAGCCCGCCGCCCAGACCAGGTTCTGCCGCATCTTGCGGTAGACGGCGGTGGACAATCGGCGTACGCCCAGCACCGCGCGGGGGTCGTCGGAGGCCAGCACCACGCCCGCCGACTGCACCGCGACGTCCGTGCCCGCACCGATCGCGATGCCGACGTCGGCCCGGGCCAGCGCCGGGGCGTCGTTGACACCGTCGCCGACCATGGCCACCCGCAGGCCCCGGGACTGGAGTTCGGCCACCTTGGCGTCCTTGTCGCCGGGCAACACCTCGGCGAAGACCTCGTCCACCCCGAGTTCCCGGCCCACCCGGGCGGCCACCTGGCGCGCGTCCCCGGTGAGCATCCCCACCCGTACCCCGGCCGCATGCAACTCCCGCACCGCGTCCCGGGATTCGGGCCTGATCTCGTCCTCCAGGGCCAACGCCCCGACGACCTCGTCGTCGGCCGACACGTACAACACCGCCGCGCCGCGCCCGACCCACTCGTCGGTGGTCGCCGCCACCTCGTCGGGCACCCGGACACCCGTCTCCCGCAGCAGTGCGGGCCCGCCGACCCGAACCCGGACCCCGCCCACGTCCGCCTCCACCCCGCGCCCGGTCTTCGACCGGAACCCGGTCGCGGCATCCGGCCGCCCGTGCTCCTCGGCGGCCCGTATGATCGCCCGGGCAAGCGGATGTTCGCTCTCCCGCTCGGCCGCGCCGGCGAGCAGCAGCACCTTCGATTCGTGCCATCCGGGCGCCGCGACGGCCCCGGTCACCGCCGGCGCGCCGCGCGTGAGGGTGCCGGTCTTGTCGAACAGCACCACGTCGACGTCACGCATCCGTTCCAGCGCGATCCGATCCTTGATCAGGATGCCCTGACGCGCCGAGAGTTCGGTGGAGATCGCGATCACCAGCGGGATGGCGAGGCCGAGCGCGTGCGGGCAGGCGATCACCAGGACGGTGACCGTACGCTCGATCGCCGATCCGCCCTCGCCGAGCAACGACCAGGCGAGCAGCGTCAGTACGGCCGCGCCCGCCGCGTAGTAGAACAGCAGCGCCGCCGCCCGATCGGCCAACGCCTGGGCGCGCGACCGGGATTGTTGCGCCTCGGCGACCAACCGCCGGATCCCGGCCAGTTGGGTGCCCTCACCGGTCGCGGTCACGGTGACCCGTACCGCGCTGTCCATCGCCACCGTACCGGCGACCACGGTGTCCCGCACTCCGCGCGGCACCGGCCGGGATTCGCCGGTGATCATCGACTCGTCGAACTCGGTGGCGCCTTCGGCGATCGTCCCGTCCGCCGGTACGCGCCCACCGGAACGCACGAGCACGGTGTCGCCGATGTCCAGTTCGGCCGCCGGGACGCGCTCGAACTCCCCGTCCGGGCACACCCGTTCCGCTTCGTCGGGGAGCAGCGCGGCAAGCGCGTCCAAGGCTCCCGAGGCGGCGCCGAGCGCCCGCATCTCCAACCAGTGGCCGAGCAGCATGATGTCGACCAGCAGGACCAGTTCCCACCAGAAGTCCAGGTCGTGCGAGGCGATCTCCAAAGTGGAGGCCCAGGACGCGCCGAACGCGACGGTGATCGCCATCGCGATCAGGGTCATCATCCCCGGCTGTCGCGCGGCCAGTTCGTCGCGGGCGCCGGTGAGGAACGGCCACCCGCCGTAACCGAACACGACGGTGCCGAGCAGCGGCGGAATCCAGGAGGATCCGGTGAACGAGGGCTCGTGGTAACCGAGTACGTCCGCGAGCATCGGGCTCAACACGAGCACCGGGACGGAAAGCAGCAGACTCAGCAGAAACTTCCGCCGAAACATCTCGGCGTGCCCGGCATGACCGGTGTGCCCGCCATGCCCTTCGTGCCCGCCATGCCCGGCGTGCTCGCCGTGCCCGCCACCATGCGTGCCGGGTGCCACCCGCCTCGCCCCGTCGGCGAGTTCCGCGTCGCTCGGATCCCCGTCCCGGCTCGCATGCTCGTCCCGGTCGATCCGCCCGCGCTCCATCGTGATCCCTTCCCTCGACTCCTCGGCCGCCGCAATCCATCACATATACCACCCAGGGGTATATACAACACCGACCGACCCGCGCTGATTCCTTGTGATTCCGACAGAACCGTCCGCATCTCGGGCCTGCGGCGGTATAACCAGAGACCAGCCCCTCTCCCCCGGGAGGCCAAAATGGTGCGTCAACCCCGGTCCCGCAGCGTCGACTGGTTGTGGTGGGCGACCTCGTCGGGCGAACTGCAGCCCTTCCTGGACCATCCGGACCACGATCAACAGGAGATAGCCCGGGAAAAGTCGGCGGTCGCCGTACAACTGGCCCGCCTCGGCGACCCACTCGTCGACTGTCTGGCGGCAATCGCCCCCGACGTCCTCGCCGACGCACTGTGGCGGTTGCCCAACCCCACCCGTACCGACACCCTGCGTGCCCTGCGGGTCCCGCCCGCCCGGCGCCCCACCCCCGCGATCGCGGAACACGCGCTCAAGCGGCTGCGCAAGCAGACCGCGAGCGTGCGCGGCTACACCGCCCAGGTCGTCACGCTGCCCGTACTGCGGGTGTTACTGCCGGCGACGCTGGACACCGACCCGGACGCCCTGGACGGCGAGATCCTGGAGAGCCTGAAGACCTCGGGGTTCACCCCCGACCTGGTCCGGCTCACCGCGCTCGCCGACTGGGGCTTCAGCTGCCAGGCCGCCGCGCTGCTGCGTCTCGTCCTCACCGAGGCCGATCTCGCGCTGCCCGGCTGGCCCGCCGACGTGATCACCGACATCGTGGCCGCCTGCCGCCGATTCGAGGAGTTCTGCCGCGACCGGATGTGTGGCGGCGAGGAACCCCCGTCCCCGCTGCGCTCGCTCGACGACGCGCTCGGCCGGGCCCGGGCCGCCGCCGACTCGATCACCGCCGCCGTCGCGGCCGGCCGGGCCCCGGAGGACGCCGACCTGACCATGCTCACGCTCGTGGGCCCGGCGGTGACCGAGGCCCGCGAGGCGGTCGGTGCGCTGGTCGGCGCCGAACCGGACACCCTGCCCGAGGACCGACCGGGCCTGGTCGCCACGATCACCGCGCACGAGGCCGCCGTACATGCTCGCGAACTCGCCGACGTGGACCGCTTCCGACGCCTGGACGGCCCACCCGCACACGAGCCGGCGATCAACGAACTCCGCGAGCTGGCCGCCGACCTGAGCGAGCGTCACGAAAACTGGGAACCGGACGACCGACGCCGCGTGTGCGCCCTGGCCGACCTCGGCGCGCTGATCGACGCGATCGCGGCGGACCGCGACGACGGCGTGGACGAGTTGGCCGAAACGGTCCGCCTTCACCTGCCCGACCCGACCATCGTCAACGCCGCGTTACGCGGCCGGTTGTCCTGGCACCGGACATCGGACCCCACCCCGAACACCGAGGCCGAAACCGAGGCCCCACCCGAACCGGCCGGCGATACCGAAGAGCCGCCGCAAGCTTCGTCCCCGGCAGCCGAAACCGCGTCACCCGAAACGGAGGACACCGGGGAGGACCGGGTCGACCCGGTCGAGCGCAACGAGAAGACCGCATCGGGCGCCGGCGCGGACGAGACGACGGCGCAACCCGAGGAACCCGAGCAGACCGAGGAGACCGGGCGCACCGGCCGAACCGAACCTGCCCGACAAAGCGACTCCGCCGACCCGGTGCCCCCGACCGCCCCCGACCGCGAATCCGTCGCCCTGCTCGGCGAGCTGATCGGTCGCGGCGACTACGCCTCCGCGCACGCCCACGGCGCCCACGATCCGGAACGCGTCTCCGCGCTGCGCGCCCTCGCCCTCGCCGACGGCGCGCGTTCGGACACCGGCGCGCTCGCGATGTCGCTACGGGACGAACTCGACGAGATGGCGATGCGCTCGCCCAGCCACGACCGCGCGACCCAGCTGCTGACCGTGGCCGCCGCCGCCCGCGCCGCCGTGTTGTGTGGGCACAGCACGTACGGCCTGCTCCAGGAGGCCGCCGCCGGCCTGAGCGACCTGCCCGCCGTGGCCGGCCTGGCCCGACACATCGCCACCGGCTCCGCCCAGGGCCTGCTCGGCGGCTCGCGCAACCTCGGCGCCCTGGCCGCCCTGGCAGAGGCCGAGGCGGGCGCCGCGACCTGTGCCGCCGACGCCGCCGAGGCCCTGCAACACCCGCGCCACCTGCGCTTCCCGCGCGCGACCTCGATCGCCCAGCTGTGGTGGCGTCCCGAGGACGGCCTGCTCGGTCGCATGTTGCGGCTCGCGGGCGGCAACGACCGGCGCGATCTGGAGGAGGTCGCCGAGACGTTGCGCCGGCTCACCAAGCATCACGAGCTGGAGAACCGGCTGTCCGCCATCGACGAGGAGTTCCGCAACGGCAAGGGCCACCGCCTGGAGGGCCCGGCCCGCCGGCGACTGCTCGAATACGCGCGTGAGTCGCTGGGCACGATCGGCCGCTGGGTGGACGCGATGCGACGGGTGGTCGAGACCGAGGCGGAAGCCGAATCCTGGATCGCCGGACCACTCACCGACCTGCGCCACACCCTGATCGCCGACCGCCCCGAGGCCGAACGCGAACTCGCCGACCTCGCCGCGCACACCGGCGACCCGGTCGTCGCCGGCGCCGCCCGAGCCGCCGCCGCCAGCCTGGCCGCAACCCTGGACCTCCTCGACGGGCGTCCACTCACCGGCCCCGAACCCGCCCCCGCATCGATCCTGGGCACCCCTCCGGAACCCGCCACGTCCGCGGACCACCCCACCGAGCCACCACCCACATCCGCGGCCCTCCCTCGAACAACCCTCGACCCCGGGCTCGACGAAACCCCGCCCACGGGACCGACCGCGGCCCGGATCCCACCCCGCCCCACCGACCCCCCACCACCCAACCCGACCGCCGCAACCCGCCTACTCCCCCCGAACGCCCACTGACCCACGAGAACGCCCGGTCCGACACCACACAGAGCAACGCACAACCCCGAGCCGCAGCACACCGGCACGCGCATCCGGGCCCGCGCCCACACCAGGCGCATCCACCCTGGGCCCACCACACCCGCACCATCCGCACGCAGCCACACCATCGGCCCCAGGGGTCCCGCCCGCCCTTGGCCCACCGACCCCGGACTCCGCGCGCAGCCGCCCACCGGCGGCCTACGGGACCTCTTCCTCCGGGATGACGTGCATCGCCGCCTCCTCGGCCCCGGCCGCGCCGCCGTCGATGCCGACATCGCGGGCGATCGCCTCCGACTCGGTGTCCTCGTGCGCGCCCTCGTCCGTCGCGACCAGCCGGCCCGCCCTGGGATCGGGGCCGCCCTCCCACTCGTCCGACACCGCGTCGTCGTCGGCGATGTCCGGCTCCTCTTCGGCCAGCAGCTGGTCGAGCGATTCTCCGCGTCGGGACTCCTCCGGGGTATTGCCGTACCGCTCCGCCGCCGACCAGCGGTCGGGCGGCACGATTCCGGTGTCGAGCGGGTCGTACGACAGGTCGTCGGTGGACAGTGTGTCCTCGGGGCCGAGGACGCCGTCGTCGCCGGGAGTGTCCGGGGAATCCTCGACCGGGTCCCACGTGTCGTCGCTCATGGCCTGCCACCTTCCCTGATGTGCTCGTGCCCGCGTGCCCGGGACACAACCCTGTCCCCGGCGATCCGAGTACGGTGCCCAGCGCCCGCCGGTTCATTCGGAGCGGTCCGGCGTGCCGACCCAACCCACACCCGTCCGGCCGGTTGGAGACGGGCCGCGAATCCATGGCTCACGGCCCACCCGGGCGCTCGTTCCAACGAAGTAGGCGGCTTCACCCGTCTCATGCCTGAGGCTGATTTTTCCTGACGGATTTGGACGATCTTTGACCGCCGGCGCAGGGTGGTCCAAGGGGTCAGGGACGGAAGGCCCGGTCCTGCACGGCCGGGGAGGGAGCGGACACGATGCACGAGGCAACGAACGGGATGCACGAGGCGCAGACGCGCGAGACGAACCGCGACGATTGGCGGACCCTGCACACCGGGACCCGGGAGTCGGCGGCGCGAGCGCTGCGTGCCGACCTGCTGCACGCGGGCATCACCGAGGCCGACCTGTCCCGACGGGTGACCGAGGCCTGGGCGGGCTCCGTGGTGACCGTCGCGAGCACCGGCCGGCAGTTCCGCGTCACCCGCACCGTCGCCGCCGCGCCGACCGTCTCGCTGAGCGACCGCGGATCGAACTGACCGGGCCGGACCACCCGAACCCGAGACGATCCGAGACGGGACCTTCCACCGCACCCCCGTGCCGTGCTGTGCTGTGCGCCATGGTCGATGAACCCACATACCCCACGGTTCCGCACCGGCACCGAGGCGTCCCCGCTCACGAGGCGGAAGCCCGCAGCCGTGCCTTCCACGACGTGATGGCCGAGCGTCGAACCGTCCGCGACTTCTCGTCCCAACCGATCCCGGACAACGTGGTCGAATGGGCGATCCGTACCGCCGGCACCGCGCCCAGCGGCGCGAACGTCCAGCCCTGGCGCTTCGTCGTACTCACCGATCCCGAGCGCAAGCGGCGGCTGCGCGAGGCCGCCGAGCAGGAGGAGCGCGAGTTCTACGCACATCGCGCGTCCGAGGAGTGGTTGGCCGCGCTCGCCCCGATCGGCACCGACTGGCACAAGCCGTTCCTGGAGGACGCGCCGGCGGTGATCGTGGTGTTCGAGGTGCACAAGGGACCCGACTCGCCGCGCCCGTACTACACGAAGGAATCGGTCGGCATTGCCGTCGGCCTGCTGCTCGCCTCGCTGCACCAGGCCGGGCTGGCCACGCTGACCCATACGCCGAGCCCGATGCGCTTCCTCAACGAGGTGTGCGACCGCCCTCCGGAGGAGCGCGCCGCGGTGGTCATCCCGGTCGGCTACCCGGCCGAGGATGCCCGCGTCCCCGACATCCACCGCAAGCCGCTGGACCAGGTCCTGGTCCGCCTCTGACCGCAGGCGCGGTCCGGTCCGAACCGTCCCCGGGAGCCCTCGGCGCGGCCCGAACACCTGCGCCGAGGGCCGCCCCTCTGCGATCCTGAACCGGCACGTTCGGGTCCGGATCAGCCGTACGAACGGGGGCGTTGATGAGTGTCGTCGCGGGGAAGATCATCGACGAATCGATCGTCGTGGCCGCCGACTCCCAGGTGACCTGGGGCCAGGCCAAGACCGAGGGCACCAAGCTGTACAAGATCGGCGAGAACCTGATCTTCGGCGGTGCCGGACTGTTGCGCGACATCAATCTGATGCGCCTGTTCCTGGACACGCACACCCCGTCGTCCGCCGAGGAGCGCGACGTCCTGGAGTTCTACGCCGAGTTCGTCGAGTGGGGCAAGCGCAAGCTGTCCAGCTTCGAGCCCAAGTCGGAGTTCATGTTCGCCTTCGACGGCAAGCTGTTCGAGACTGGCGGCGACTTCGACGTCTTCTACTACGACTACGGCGCGATCGGCTCGGGGTGGGAGTACGCCCGGGCCGCACTGCACCTGGGCCACACCCCCACGCAGGCGGTCGGCGTCGCATGCGACCTGACCATCTTCTGCATGCCGCCGGTGACCGAGTTCCGCATACCGCGCCATCCGCAACAATCCGCCGGCCGGGAGCACGAGGCCATCTGAGGACGATCTTCCGTGGGGTCCGTCGCAATCCGGAGCTAACCCTGTGTTTACGCGGACTCTCGTAAGCTCTTGCCCATGGCCGAACAGCCCATCCCGGCGGACCTGATCGAACTGCAACGCGCGCGTGACGCCGCTTACGAGGCGATCGCCCGATCCACGGGGCAGGTGTCCGAACACGAGCTGGCCCGCCTGTGGGCCACGGCCCACGACGCGGTCGCGGCCCTGCACGCCCATCCGGCGATGATCACCAACGCCGACCGCACCCACCTGATGACGCGCCTGCGCCGCGCCGCCCAGGCCGCCTGACCCACCGGCGCGCCCCTGGCCGCCGCCCGAGGACGCGGCCAAGCCGCCCTGGCCCTGGCCTGGTCGTGTGGCCCCCGCCCTGCTCGCCCGTCGACACGGCGCCCGGGCCGACTGCTCGGCGAACTCGCAGGCACCGACCGGCTCGCCGCGGCCCTCTCGTCCCCGACCCCACAAACGCCGCCGGCCGCGACGCCGACCCCCGAAAGGGTCGGTGTCGCGGCCGGCGACGTGCGAGAAATCCCCGGGCTCAGAGGCCCGCGGCGGCCTTGAGCGCGTCCACGCGGTCGGTGCGCTCCCAGGTGAAGTCCGGGAGGTCGCGGCCGAAGTGGCCGTAGGCCGCGGTCTGGGCGTAGATCGGGCGGAGCAGGTCCAGGTCGCGGATGATCGCGGCCGGGCGCAGGTCGAACACCGTCCCGACGGCGGCCTGGATGGTCTCCACCGGCACCGCCTCGGTGCCGAAGGTCTCCACGAACAGGCCGACCGGCGCCGCCTTGCCGATCGCGTACGCGACCTGCACCTCGCAGCGGCGCGCCAGCCCGGCGGCCACCACGTTCTTGGCCACCCAGCGCATCGCGTACGCGGCGGAGCGGTCCACCTTCGACGGGTCCTTGCCGGAGAACGCGCCGCCACCGTGACGGGCCATGCCGCCGTAGGTGTCGATGATGATCTTGCGGCCGGTCAGCCCCGCGTCACCCATCGGGCCGCCGATCTCGAACCGGCCCGTCGGGTTGACCAGGAGCCGGTAGCCCTCGGTCTCGATGCCCAGGCCGGTCAGCTCCGGCTCGACCACGTATTCGCGGATGTCCGGCGCCAGCAGCGAGTCCAGGTCGATGTCGGCCGCGTGCTGCGAGGAGACCACGACCGTGTCCAGGCGGATCGGCCGGTCGCCCTCGTACTCGATGGTGACCTGGGTCTTGCCGTCGGGGCGCAGGTAGGGGATGGTCCCGTTCTTGCGCACCTCGGCCAGGCGCTTGGACAGCCGGTGGGCGAGCGTGATCGGCAGCGGCATCAGCTCGGGCGTGTCGTCGCACGCGTAGCCGAACATCAGACCCTGGTCGCCCGCGCCCTGGCGGTCCAGCTCGTCCTCGTCGCCGTCGACCCGGTTCTCGTAGGCCGTGTCGACGCCCTGGGCGATGTCGGCCGACTGCGCGCCGATGGACACCGAGACACCACAGGAGGCGCCGTCGAAGCCCTTCTTCGAGCTGTCGTAGCCGATCTCCAGAACGCGCTCGCGCACGATCGTGGGGATGTCGGCGTAGCCCTGGGTGGTGACCTCTCCGGCCACATGCACCTGACCGGTGGTGATCAGCGTCTCGACGGCGACCCGACTCTTGGGGTCTTCCTTGAGGAGAGCGTCCAGGATGGAATCGCTGATCTGGTCGGCGATCTTGTCCGGGTGACCTTCGGTCACGGACTCAGAGGTGAACAGGCGGCGGGACACATCGCTCCCTGGGGTTGCAGCGGCTGCTGGCTCTGACAAGTGGGCCCGACCATCCCGACGAGTCCGCCACCGGAAGGGCACGGACGGGAAGGAACGGACGGGTCCACCGAAATGCTGGAGCCGAGTTTATCCCCCCGAGACCCGCAAGCGGGCGGGGTGCCCCCCGAGAACATGGGCGTGGCGTTGCTCACTTTGTGTCAAATTGCAGCCATCAAGCGTAGGGATCGACCGGCGAACTAGCCGAAACGGGACACGACGAGATCCCAGACGACCTCCGCCAAATCCTCCTTCGGGCCGTGCGGAACGGGTGTCTCGGTGCCGTCGGCGGCCAGGATCACCGCCTCGTTGACATCCGTGCCGAACGTCAATTCCTCGCCGACCCGGTTGACCACGAGCAGGTCGCAACCCTTGCGCGCGAGCTTGGCGCGCCCGTTGGCGAGTACGTCGTCGGTCTCCGCGGCGAAGCCGACCACCACCTGGCCGGCACGGGCCCGGTCCCGGGAGATTTCGGCGAGGATGTCGGGATTCTTCACCAGCGCGATCGGCTCCGGCTCCGCGTCGGTCTTCTTGATCTTGCCGCCCACCCGGTTCGCCGGGCGGAAGTCGGCGACCGCCGCGGCCATCACCACGCAGTCGGCGTTCTCGGCCGCCTTGGTCACGGCCTCGCGCAGATCCACGGCGGTGCCCACGTGCACCACGTCGGCGCCTGCCGGATCCGGCAGGCCGGTGTTGGCCTCGATCAGGGTGACCCGCGCGCCGCGGGCGATCGCGGTGCGGGCCAGCGCGTACCCCTGCTTGCCGGACGAGCGGTTGCCGAGGAAACGGACCGGGTCCAGCGGCTCGCGGGTGCCGCCGGCGCTGACCACCACGTGCCGACCGACCAGGTCGGGCGCGATGACGCCGCGGGCCAGGGCGCGCCGGACCACCTGGAAGATCTGCTCCGGGTCGGGCAGTCGGCCCTTGCCGGTGTCCTTGCCGGTCAATCGGCCCACCGCGGGCTCGATCACGATCGCCCCGCGCCGGCGCAGCGTCGCGACGTTGTCGACGGTGGCCGGGTGCTCCCACATCTCGGTGTGCATCGCAGGCGCGAACACCACCGGACATCGCGCGGTGAGCAGCGTGTTGGTGAGCAGGTCGTCGGCCAGCCCGTGGGCGGCCTTGGCGAGCAGGTCGGCGGTGGCGGGCGCGACCACGACGACGTCGGCGCTCTGGCCGATGCGTACGTGCGGGACCTCGTGCACCGCGTCCCAGACCCCGGTGGCCACCGGTTGCCCGGACAGCGCCGACCAGGTGGCCGCGCCGACGAAGTGCAGCGCGGACTCGGTCGGTACGACCCGGACCTCGTGGCCCGACTCGGTCAACCGGCGCAGGAGTTCGCACGCCTTGTACGCGGCGATGCCGCCGGCGACGCCGAGGACGACGCGGGGTCGGGGTCCGCTACTCATCGCTGCTCCTGCTCCTCCGACGCGACCGGCCCGGGTGCGACCGGCACGGCGAGCCTACGTCACGGCCCGGGACGGCCCGATCTCGCCTCGCGCGGACCGGTGTTGCGGCCGCGATGCCGGGCGGGATCCGAGTACGAGAGCGGATGTCCCGGCGGGAATGCGCTGCCAGCATCGGTGGCCACGAACCCATCGGGGGAGACGACGTCGATGCTGAACGAACAGGTCCTGGACGACCCGACACGGTGTCCCGGCTGTGTGGTGCACCTGGACGAGCCGCGCACCGAGCGCTGCCGGCAGTGCGCGATCCTGCTCACCGGACCGGCCGCCGATCAACTGTGGCAGATCAGCGTGTCGGCCGCACGGCTCCTGCGCCAACGCGAGGACCTGCTGACCCGGATGCGGGCGGAGGCGCGGCGGACGCGGTACACGCCGGCGCCGGCGTGGTCGACACCGGCGGGCGCGCCGACGGCCGTCGCCCCGGACCCGGCGCTCCCGGCCCAGCACACCCCGGCGCCCGCACCGGCGCCCGCATCGGGGCCCGCATCGGGGCCCGCATCGCCCGCCGTCGCGCCGGCGCCGGCTCCCACGCCCATCGGCCGGATCCGGGAGAGTGCCGAGGTCGGGCGTCGTCGGGTCGCCCGGATCGTGCTGGGCTCGGGTGTGCTGCTCGTGGTGCTGGCCGCGCTGGTGTTCGTGGCGGTCACCTGGAACCACACCGGGACGGCGGGTCGCGCGCTGGTGATGGGGCTGGCGCTGGTCCTGGCCGCGGCCGGTACCGGGCTCGCCGAGCAGCGCGAACTGCCCGCCACCGCCGAGGCGATGGCCGCGCTGACCGTGGCGATGGGCCTGCTCGACGGGTACGCGGCGTGGACCGCCGACCTCGCGGGTCTGCGCAGCGGGGACGCGCTGCTCGTGTCGGCCGGCACCCTGCTCGCGGTCGGCGGCGCGGCAGCTCTCGGCTCGCTGATCGCGCCGCTGCGGGCGTTGCGGATCTCCGCCGCGCTGCTGTTGCAGGGGCCACTGCCGCTGGTGATCGCCTGGTTCGGGGTGGAGCGCGGGTCGCTGCTGCCGCTCGCGATCGGGCTCGGGGCGCAGGCCGCGGTCGATGTCGCGCTGCTGCGCCGGACCTACTCCGACGCCGCGCGCGGGTTGCGGATCGTGGCCGAGGTCGGGGTGCTGTGCTACTGGCTGGCCGCGGTCGGGCTGACCCTGGGCGAGGGCGCCGGCGGGGCACCGGCGGGCACGATGCTGGCGCTGGCCGCGCTCGCCGGCGGGATCGCGTACACGCTGCGCGAGGCGCCGGTGGTACGGCATCTGGCGTCGGGGAGCGCGATGGTGGGCGCGCTGGCGGCGGCCGTGCTGCTGCTCGCGTCGCTGCCGGAGCGCGATTCGGGCGAGTCGGACACCCCGGTCGCGTGGGTGGGCGTGGCGCTGCTCGCGGTGGTCCTGGTCGCGATGGCGCCGCTGTTCGCGGTGCCGCGCGAGTTCCGGGTCGGGCCGCTCGCGGTGCTGGTGCCGCTCACCGTGGTGCCGGCGTTCTGGGTGGCCGCGGCGCCGCTGGTGGCCGTGTTCGGCCCGATGTCCTGGCTCGGCCGGCCCTGGAGCCTGTACCCGGTCGATGCGCACGCCCGGGACGCGCTCCTGTCCGGCACCGCCGGCTGGAGCTTCGGCGCGGCGCCGCTCGCGCTGCTGCCTTTGGCGGTGCTGACCGGGTTCACCGCGCTGACCCTCCTGCGCGGCCGGCCCGGTGCGACCACGACTCGCGTGATCGGCGCGATCGCCGTCGGGGCGCTGTCGGTGGTCGTGCCGCCGGCGCTGAACCTGCCGCTGTGGGCGGCGCTCGGCTGGCACGCGGCGGCCGCGATCGGGTGGGCCTGCGCGGGGCGGGTGCGGCTGTGGTTGCCGCTGCTCGCCCTGGGCCACGGCGGGCTCGCCCTCGTGTGGGCGACGGCGTACTGGCAGACGTCGATCGTGATCTGGGCCGTGGGCGCCGCCGGCCTCACTCTGGTCGCCGTCCTGTCGCCGGGACGCCGCGCGATCGAGCCGAACGCGGCGCCGGCACCGGCGGATTCCACGCCGACGAGTGAAACGAACAACTCGGATGAACCAGCCCATGTGGGCGTCAATTTCTACAAAGAACCACAAACAGTCCCATATGCCCCATCCTCCGGCACCCGCCCCTCCCCCGGCTCCGGCTCCGGTCCCGCCCTCGTCCTGCGCCTGCCCATGCGCCGGCTCGTCCGTCCGCTCGCGGCCGGGGCCGCGCTCGCCCTCGCCCTGTCCGACGTGGCGATGGCGACCGGGCACGCGGGCGCCCGGACCGCGCTGATCGCACTCGCCCCCGCCGTGCTCGGCGCCCTGGTCACGCTGATCGCGGTGGCGCTGCGGCCCACCGCGCGGACCACCCGGACGCTGACCCTGGTCGGCGGCGTCGGCTGGACCATCGGCAGCCTGGGCGCGGCCCGCGCCCCGGGCCCGTTGGCCGTCGCACTCGCCGCGGGCCTGGCCGCGTGCGTGGTCGGCGCGCTCCGCGACCGGCCGGCGCCGCGAACCGCCTGGGCCGCGGTCGCCGCGCTGTGCTGGGTCGGCGCGAGCGCGGCCGGCGCCACCGCCTTCGGCGCGGATCGACCCGCCGTCGCACTCGCCGCCGTGCTCGCCGCCGCCCTGCTGTTCCCGCTCGCCGCCACGTTTGCCGGCCCCCTCGCCTGCCCGTCCCCAATCGTGCTCGCCGTCGAGGCCGCGGCGGGCACGAGCCTGACGGTCGCGCTGTTGGCCGGCGCACCGACCTCGCCCATCGCGTTGGCCGTCGCGACGGCGGCGGCGCTGTGCGGCGCGCGGTTCGGCCACGCGGCGCTGCGGCCCGTCTGGCCGCCCGCCGCCGTCGTGCTGTTCACCGCGACGGTGCCGGCCGCGCTGTACCGGCTCGACGCGTCGAACGGCGCGACCGTCCTGGCCGCGGCCGGCACGGCGATGCTCCTGTACCTCGCCGGCGCCCGGCTCCCCCGCCTCGGCCCGGCCGTCCCGATCGCCGCCGCCGCGGCCGTGTGCGCCGCCGGCGCCGCGACGCTGTCCGTGGCCCCCGAGCTGATCTGGCTCGTCCTGGCCGGGGCCGGCCTCACCGCGTCGACCACGCCGGCCGGGCCGCTGCGTGGGCCGGCCCGGGTCGCCTCGGTGCCGCTGCTGTTCGTCGCCTACTGGGTCCGGCTCGCCCTGTTCGACGTGCCGCACCCGGAGGCGTACACCGTGCCGCTCGGCCTCGCCCTGCTGGTCGAGGGGCTGCGCCGGCGGCGGGCCAACCCGGACACCACCTCGTGGGCGGCCTACGGCGCTCCGCTGGCGGTGTTGCTGCTGCCGTCGTTGCCGCTCGCGGTGGGGCAGGGCGAGTCGATCCGGCCGAGCCTGCTCGGGATCGCCGCGATCGGCACGCTCCTGGTCGGCGCCCGATTCCGGCTCCGGGCGCCGCTGTTCCTGGGCGCGGGAGTGCCGGCCATCATCGGCCCGGTGCACCTGGTGCCGCATCTGGCGCCGGTGTACGACGCGGTGCCGCGCTGGGCGATCCTCGGCACGGCGGGGCTGCTGCTGATCGTGGTCGGCGCCGGCTACGAGCGCCGGGTCCGCGACCTCAAGCGGCTGCGCCGCGCGGTGGGCCGGCTCCGGTAGCCCGGCTCGTAGTAGTGCCTTGTCCGGCTCAGGTCCGGGCGCGCAGTTCGTCCAGGACCTCCGACACACACGCCGGGTCCGCCCGGTACGGCAGATAGAAGCCCAGTCGATCGGCGACCCCGTAGGCGCGCGAGGCCAGTTCGGCCGCGACGTCCTTGGGTTCGCCGATCGCCACCACCCGGCTCAGCAGCGTGTCGTCGACCGCGTACGGAATGTCCGACCAGCGGCCGGCCCGGATCAGCGCGTGCAGTTCGACCTGGAGCGCCCCGTATCCCTCGACGTCGAGCACCGGGCGATAGGCGGGCGTGGACGCGTAGAACGCGACCATGGCCCGCGCGCCCTTGATCGCGGCGCGCATCTCCTCCTCGGTGCGCCCGGCGGCGACGATCACGTCGAGCATCACCGAGAACCGCTCGCGGGTGCGCTGCGACAACACCAGGCCGTCGTTCACCGCGTCGGTGAGCGGGCCGCGCACGAACAGGTCGGTGTTGAGCGGGTGCACGAGCAGCCCGTCGGCGTGCTCGGCGACCGTGGTGATCATGCGCCGACCCACCCCGCCCGCGAGCAGCGGCGGCAGCCCGTACGGGTTCGGCCCGGGGCGCAGCGTCGGCGGCATCAGGGTCAGGTCGAAGAACTCGCCGTGGAAGTCCAGCGGCGTCTCCCGCTGCCAGCAGGTGAGCACCGCCCGCACCGCGCGCAGCGTCTCGGCCATCCGGGCCGCCGGGCGCGACCACTTGGCGCCGTAGCGGCGTTCGATGTGCGCCTTGATCTGGGTGCCCAGGCCGAGCCGGAAGCGGCCGTGCGAGGCCAGGTGCAGGTCGTACGCGGTGTGCGCGAGGTGGGTCGGGCTGCGCGGGAAGGCCACCGCGATGTTGGTCATGATGTCCACGCCCGCCGCGGCGGCGGGCACCAGGGGCAGGAAGACGTCGTTGGGGCCCTCGAAGGTGAAGACTCCGTCGAAGCCGGCCTCGCGCAATTCCCGGGCCCGATCGCCGGCGCGAGCCAACGGCGCGTCCAGGAGGGTGTCCACCGCCAGTCGGCGCGGGTTCGGTTGCGGCGTCGGCGTGTCGCCCTCGATCCGGTCCACCCTGCTCCCCCACCCTCCGGCTCACCCGCGTGTGCGGGCCGAAATACGCCGAGGGCCCGACGGTTTCCCGTCGAGCCCTCGGCGATGCGTCGCGTGACGCGCTCAGCCCTCGATGGGCTCGGCGGTCAGCATGCCCGAGTTGATCTCGCGAAGCGCGATCGACAGCGGCTTCTCGTGCACGTGCGTGTCGACGAGCGGACCCACGTATTCCAGCAGGCCCTCGCCGAGCTGCGAGTAGTAGGCGTTGATCTGCCGAGCACGCTTCGCCGCGTAGATGACGAGGCTGTACTTGGAGTCGGTCGCCTCCAGAAGCTCGTCGATGGGCGGGTTGATGATGCCCTCGGGTGCGGTGGAAGAAGCTGACAAGGCAGGGGCCCTTCGAAAAGCTGTGAAAGCTGTGGGTGAAAGTCGGGCTGCCTGGTGCCGTCTGGCGACTACTGCCGGGCAGCCCGAACGATCAAGATACGTTCATCAAGGCTAGCAGTTCGCGTACGACGTCTTCGACGGACGTGTTGACGAGCGTCATGTCGAATTCGGATTCCGCGGCCAGCTCGACCTTCGCGGCGGCCAGGCGCCGCTCGATGACCTCGGGGGATTCGGTCCCCCGGCCCACCAGACGGCGGACCAGTTCGTCCCACGAGGGCGGGGCGAGGAACACCAGGCGTGCCTCGGGCATCGCCTGCCGCACCTGCCGGGCGCCCTGCAGGTCGATTTCCAGCAGGGTCGGAACATCGGCGTCAAGCCGTTCGAGCACGGGCTGTCGCGGGGTTCCATAACGGTTCCCGGCGAATTCGGCCCATTCGAGCAATTCATCCGAGGCGATCAGTTTGTCGAACTGATCGCCGTCGGTGAAGTGGTACTCCACACCGTCGGTTTCCCCGGGACGGGGTCTACGTGTGGTCGCGGACACAGACAGCCAAACCTCGGGGTGACGGCGGCGCAGGTCGGCGACCACCGTGCTCTTGCCGACCCCGGAGGGGCCGGAGAGCACGATGAGTCGACGGGTGCCGTGCACGGTACGGGGATCGTTGCCGGCGCCCGCGTCAGGACGCGGAGCCACCGAATTCCCGTTCGAGTGCTGCGATCTGGTTCGTGCCGAGACCGCGGACGCGCCGGGTCTCGGAAATGTTCAGCTTCTCCATGAGCTGCTTGGCGCGCACCTTGCCGACGCCGGGGAGGGATTCCAGGAGGGCGGAGACCTTCATCTTGCCCACGACCGGATTGTCCTTGCCCTCCTTGATGACGTCGCTGAGCGAAGCACCGGAGTTCTTGAGCCGGTTCTTCACCTCGGCGCGCTCCCGCCGAGCCGCAGCGGCTTTGGCGAGCGCATCCGCGCGTTCTTCGGGGGTCAGGGGTGGGAGAGCCACGCCGTGTCACCTCGGACTTCGTTGCGATCCTCAAGGCCGCCCGGCTCGGACGGCCACCAACAAACAGTGGAACCTAGCTGGTCAGAGCGTCCGCGGCAACGCGCGACACTCCACCGGGCCGGCTCACGAGGGAGCCTAGTCGGCGAATCGGTCTGCGTCGCCCGAATCGATGGGAAAAGCCCGGCTACCTGCACCAAAACCCAAACCTGACGGAGCGTCGAACGAATCCGGGGTCGCCGGGAAGCACATCCACACCCTCACACCTCCTCCCGCCACCCTTGCGCTACGGCACCACCATCGACCCCATGCAACCGACGAGCCGTCCGGCCGGTCGGCCCGAAGCGGGTCAACGCGATCGGCGCACACGGAGCCGGTCGGCGCAGCGGAAGCGGACCGACGCGACCGACGCGCGAGCGGGACGGCGCGGCGGGCGCGGTGGGAGCAGGACGACGGGGACGGGGCCGGTCGGCATGGACGGGGGTCGGGAGCGGGGCCGCGCGAAGGGAGAAAACGGAGCCGGTCGGCACGGCCGGCGCAGGCGGCGGATGTCGACGCGGGCCCGCGCGGACGGATCGGCGCGAACAGGAACGGCGCAGGCGGAGCAGGTCGGCGCAGACAGAGCCGGTCGGCGCGGACGGCGGGCGCCGACGCGGGCGGCGGGCAGCACGGACGGCGAACATCGACACGGGCGGGGCGGCCGGCGCGCGGCGGCGCGGCCGGGCGCAGGGCGGCGCGGGGGTGCTTCGCGTCGAGGCGGGCGTGCTCGGCCGCCGCAGCCGTTCGGGGCGGCCCTCGGGGGCCCGGTGGCCGGGTTCGGTGGCCCGGGGGCCCGGAGGGGTGGGCGGGCTCCGCACGGCCGTCCCAGTGGCATCCGTGGGCCATCCCACGTTCGCGCCGTGTCCACCGGGCGCCGATAGGGGGCGACGAGTGCGACAAGCGGGACGAACGGGGCTGGTCGCCGCGGCCTCCGCCGCCCCGCCACGCCGCTATCGCGCGGCCAGGCCCGTCGCGATCGTGCGCGCCGCCTCGGCGACGTCCGCCGCGCCGGTGATCGGCCGGCCGATCACCAGCAGGTCCGCGCCGTCCGCCAACGCCTGCTCCGGCGTGGCCACCCGACTCTGGTCGCCGAGCGCCGCCCCGACCGGCCGTACGCCCGGCGTGATCAGCACGATGCCGGCCCCCACCTCGGCCCGCACCGCCGCCACCTCGCGCGGCGAACACACGATCGCCCGGGCGCCCGCCGCGACCGCGAGCCCGGCCAGCCGCCGGGCCGCCTCGATCGAGGGACCGGCCAGCCCGACCGCGGCCAGGTCGGCCTCGGCCATCGAGGTCAGCACGGTCACCGCGACGATGTTCACCTCGGGCGCCGCGTCCGCCGCGGCCCGGATCATCGCCGTCCCGCCGCTCGCATGCACCGTCAGGTAGGTCGGCGCCAGCCGGGCAACCGAACGCACCGCGCCCGCCACCGTGTTCGGGATGTCGTGCAGCTTCAGGTCCAGGAACACGTCCCGGCCGCCGCTGGCCTCCCGGGCGCCCGAGACCGCGTCCGCGCCGTCGCGCAGGAAGACCTCGAGGCCGACCTTGACCGTGCTCACGTAGGGGCCCGCGGCCTTGGCCCACGCGAGCGCGCGGTCCAGGTCCGGGGCATCCAGGGCCACCGCCACGGGTGCGACGTTGCTCATCGGAATCCCACTCTCCTCGACATCGAAAATTCGTCCGCCCACAGGCCCGGACACACTGCGCCCGGACACGAACCACGCCCCGGCCCGGACACGGCGATGCCGGCACGAACCCCGTCCGTACCGGCATCGCCCCGCCCAGATCTCGCGCTCAGCGGTGCGCGTACCCGATCGCCGCCTCCAGCGATCCGAAACCGCGGGCGATCAACGCCGCCCGCAACTCGTCCAGGATCCGCACCGGCGAGGACGGATCGTTGAAGATCACCGTGCCCACCGACACGGCCGCCGCACCGGCCAGGATGAACTCCAGCGCGTCCAAACCGGTGCGGATGCCGCCCATGCCCACGATCGGCACCTGCGCCATCTGCCCGTCCAGCATCGCCGCGTGCACCTGGTAGACACAGCGCACCGCGACCGGCCGCACCGCCGGGCCGGAGAGCCCGCCGGTGATGCCCGCGAGCACCGGCTTCATCGTGTCCGGGTCGATCGCCATGCCGAGCAGCGTGTTGATCATCGACAGCCCGTCGGCGCCCGCCTCGACGCACGCCCGGGCGATGTCCACGATCGACGTCACGTCCGGCGAGAGCTTGGCCAGTACCGGCACCTGCGGGTCCGCCACGTCGCGGACCGCCCGGATCACGTCGTAGGACGTGGCCGGGTTGCAGGCGAACACCTGGCCGCGGTTGGCCACGTTCGGACACGAGATGTTGGCCTCGATGCCGACCACGCCGGGCGCGCCCTTGAGCCGCTCGGCCAGCGCCACGAAGTCGTCCACGTGCCCGCCCGCGATGGAGACGATCGTGCGCCCGCCGCGCGCCGCCAGCCACGGCAGGTCGCGCTCGACGAAGGCGTCGATCCCGGGACCCTGGAGTCCGATCGAGTTGAGCATCCCGGACGGCGTCTCGGCCATCCTCGGGGTGGCCCGACCCGAACGCGGGTACGGCATGATCGTCTTGGTGACCACCGCGCCGATCGCGGCCGGCTCGAAGAACTTGGCCAACTCCTTGCCGTACCCGGCGCAGCCCGAAGCCGTGGTCACCGGGTTCGGCAGCAGCGTGGAGCCGATCCGGGTGGCCAGGTCGATCCCGCCGCCCGGCAGCATGATCGTGGACGGCGGCGCGTCGTCGAAGTCACCCGCGTCCTCGTTGTCGGCGAAATTGTCGGCGAAACCGCCGTAGCCGTCGGTCATCAGTGCGCTCCCATCGCCGCTGCGCCCTCGATGTCCGCCGGAATCGTGCCGGCGTCGTCCCAGCGCACCTTGGTGCCGTCGAAGCACGGGCCGTCCACACACGAGCGGACGAACCGGCTGACGCCGTCGTCGCCGACCACCGGGAGCACGCACGTCATGCATACCCCGACGCCGCACGCCATCGACTCCTCGACCGCGGTGAACACGCGCGCGTCGTGCGCGCTCGCCACCTCGGTGACCGCGCGCAGCATGCCCATCGGCCCGCACGCGTAGACGACGTCGGCCTCCACCGCGGTCAGCACCTCGGGCAGCGGCCCGGTGACGAAGCCGCGCACACCCTCCGAGCCGTCGTCGGTGGTGACCACCACGTCCTCGGTGATCGCCTGCGCCTGGTCCACGCCGTACAGCCGCTCCGTCGTCGCCGCGCCGAGCACGAAGGCGACCGAGCCGCCGTCGGCGACGATCCGCTCGGCGAGCGCGAACATCGGCGCGCTGCCGTAGCCGCCGGCCACCATCACCGCGCTGACCGGCTCGGCCGGCAGCGGGAACGGCGTGCCCAGCGGCGCGACCACGTTCACGCTGTCGCCCACCCGAAGCCGGGCCAACTCGCGGGTGCCGCGCCCGGCCTCGGCGAAGACCACGTCGATGGTCTCGGCGGCCGGGTCGGCGCGGTGGATGGAGAACGCGCGGCGCAGCAGCATCGCCGAGTCCACGCCGCCGATCGCCACGGCGACGAAGTGACCGGGTTCGACGCGGGCGGCGATCCCGGGGGCGCGCAGCACCAGGCGGTGGTACGCGCCCGCGGGTTCGCGGCCGACGATCTCCGCCTGCACCTGCAGGGGAAGTGCCATCGGTGTCGTCAGCCCTTTCGGTGGGACGTGATGTGGTCGGCGTGCTCCTGGAGCGAGCGGACCCCGATGTCGCCCGCGATCAGCGACTGGATGCCCTGGACCGCCGCGGCGAAGCCCTGCACCGTGGTGATGCTGGGGATGCCCCGGGTGACCGCGGCGGTGCGGATCTCGTAGCCGTCGAGTCGACCGCCCGTGCCGAACGGGGTGTTGACGATCAGCTCGACGTCGCCGTCGTGGATCAGCTGCACGATGGTCCGCTCGCCGGCCGGGCCCGGGCCCTCGCTGTGCTTGCGCACCACGGTGGCGGGTACGCCGTTGCGGCGCAGCACCTCGGCGGTGCCCTCGGTGGCCAGGATCTCGAAGCCCATGTCGTGCATGGCCTTGACCGGGAACACCATCGAGCGCTTGTCCCGGTTGGCGAAGGACACGAACGCGCGCCCCGTGAGCGGCAGCGAACCGTACGCGCCGGCCTGGGACTTGGCGTAGGCGGTGCCGAACACCGCGTCGATGCCCATCACCTCGCCGGTGGAGCGCATCTCGGGGCTGAGCACGGTGTCCACGCCGCGGCCCTTGGTGTCGCGGAAGCGGTTCCAGGGCAGGACCGCCTCCTTGACCGCGATCGGCGCGTCCATCGGCAGTGTGCCGCCGTCGCCCTCGGCCGGGAGCAGGCCCTCGGCGCGCAGTTCGGCGATCGTGGCGCCGAGCGAGACGCGCGCGGCGGCCTTGGCCAGCGGCACGGCGGTGGCCTTGGACACGAACGGCACGGTCCGCGAGGCGCGCGGGTTGGCCTCCAGGACGTAGAGGATGTCGCCGGAGAGCGCGAACTGGATGTTGATCAGGCCGCGGACCCCGACGCCGTGCGCGATGCCCAGGGTGGCGGCGCGCAGTCGCTTTATGTCGTGCGCGCCCAGCGTGATCGGCGGCAGCGCGCAGGCCGAGTCGCCGGAGTGGATGCCGGCCTCCTCGATGTGCTCCATCACGCCGCCGAGGTACAGGTCCTCGCCGTCGTAGAGCGCGTCCACGTCGATCTCGATGGCGTCGTCGAGGAAACGGTCGACCAGGACCGGGTGCTCGCTGACCAGGCCGGCGTTCTGCTCCAGGTAGGTCGCCAGGGAGGGTTCGTCGTAGACGATCTCCATGCCGCGCCCGCCGAGCACGTACGAGGGGCGCACCAGCACCGGGTAGCCGATCTCGGCGGCGATGGCGCTGGCCTCGCCGAAGGAGAACGCGGTGCCGTGCTTGGGCGCGAGCAGTCCGGCCTCGGCCAGCACCCGGCCGAACGCGCCGCGCTCCTCGGCGAGGTGGATCGCCTCGGGCGAGGTGCCCACGATCGGCACGCCCGCGTCCTTGAGCTTTTGCGCCAGGCCCAGCGGGGTCTGCCCGCCGAGCTGGACGAGCACGCCCGCGACCGGTCCGGCCTGGGTCTCGGCGTACACGATCTCCAGCACGTCCTCCAGGGTGAGCGGCTCGAAGTAGAGCCGGTCGGAGGTGTCGTAGTCGGTGGAGACGGTCTCCGGGTTGCAGTTGACCATCACGGTCTCGTAGCCCGCGTCGTGCAGCGCGAACGCGGCGTGCACGCACGAGTAGTCGAACTCGATGCCCTGCCCGATGCGGTTGGGCCCGGAGCCCAGGATGATCACGGCCGGCTTGGTGCGCGGCGCGACCTCCGTCTCCTCGTCGTAGGACGAGTAGTGGTACGGGGTGCGGGCGGCGAACTCGGCGGCGCAGGTGTCCACGGTCTTGTACACCGGCCGCACGCCGAGTGCCTGGCGCACCTCGCGCACGACCTCCTCGCGCATCCCGCGGATCGCCGCGATCTGCCCGTCGGACAGGCCGTGCCGCTTGGCCAGGCGCAGCACCTCGGGGGTGAGCTCCGCCGCGTCGCGGACCTCGCCGGCGATCTCGTGGATCAGGTACATCTGGTCCAGGAACCACGGGTCGATCCGGGTCGCTTCGAACAGCTCCTCGGGCGTGGCGCCGGCCCGGATGGCGTCCATGACCACGTTGATCCGGCCGTCGGTGGGCTTCTCGGCGGCGACCAGCAGCTCGTCCTTGGCGCCGACCTCGGAGACGAAGTCGAACTGCGAGCCCTTCTTCTCCAGCGAGCGCAGCGCCTTGTTCAGCGCCTCGGTGAAGTTGCGGCCGATCGCCATCGCCTCGCCGACCGACTTCATGGTCGTGGTCAGGCGGTCGTCGGCGGCCGGGAACTTCTCGAAGGCGAAGCGCGGGACCTTGACCACGACGTAGTCGAGCGTGGGCTCGAAGCTGGCCGGGGTCTCCTTGGTGATGTCGTTGGGGATCTCGTCGAGCGTGTAGCCGATGGCGAGGCGGGCGGCGATCTTGGCGATCGGGAAGCCGGTCGCCTTGGAGGCCAGCGCCGAGGAGCGGGAGACGCGCGGGTTCATCTCGATGACGATCACCCGGCCGTCGTCCGGGTTGACCGCGAACTGGATGTTGCAGCCGCCGGTGTCCACGCCGACCTCGCGGATGACCGCGATGCCGATGTCGCGCAGGTTCTGGTACTCGCGGTCGGTGAGCGTCATCGCCGGCGCCACGGTGATCGAGTCGCCGGTGTGCACGCCCATCGGGTCGAAGTTCTCGATGGAGCAGACGACCACGACGTTGTCGTGCTTGTCGCGCATCAGCTCCAGCTCGTATTCCTTCCAGCCGAGGATGGACTCCTCCAGGAGCACCTCGGTGGTCGGCGACAGGGTCAGGCCCTGGCCGGCGATCCGGCGCAGGTCGTCCTCGTCGTGCGCGAAGCCGGAGCCGGCGCCGCCCATGGTGAAGGAGGGGCGCACCACGACGGGGTAGCCGCCGAGGGTGTCCACGCCCGCGAGTACGTCCTCCATCGAGTGGCAGATCACCGAGCGGGCCGACTCGCCGTGTCCGATCTTCTCCCGCACCCGCTCGACCACGCCCTTGAACAGGTCGCGGTCCTCGCCCTTTTGGATCGAGTCGAGGTTGGCGCCGATCAGTTCGACGTTGTACTTCTCCAGCACGCCGTTCTCGCTGAGCGAGACCGCGATGTTGAGCGCGGTCTGCCCGCCGAGGGTGGGCAGCAGCGCGTCGGGGCGCTCCTTGGCGATGATCTTCTCGACGAACTCGGGGGTGATCGGCTCGACGTAGGTCGCGTCGGCGATCTCCGGGTCGGTCATGATCGTGGCCGGGTTGGAGTTGACCAGGATCACCCGCAGGCCCTCGGCCTTGAGGATGCGGCACGCCTGGGTGCCGGAGTAGTCGAACTCGGCGGCCTGGCCGATGACGATCGGGCCCGAGCCGACGACCAGGACGGACTTCAGGTCGTTGCGCTTAGGCACTCTTGGTCTCCATCAGCGTGACGAAACGGTCGAACAGGTAGGCGGAGTCGTGCGGTCCGGCCGCGGCCTCCGGGTGGTACTGCACGCTGAACGCGGGCCGGTCGAGCAGCCGCAGGCCCTCGACCACGTCGTCGTTGAGGCACACGTGGCTGACCTCGGCGCGCCCGTACGGGGTGTCCGAGACGGTGTCCAGCGGCGCGTCCACGGCGAAGCCGTGGTTGTGCGCGGTGACCTCGACCTTGCCGGTCGTGCGGTCCTGCACGGGCTGGTTGATGCCGCGGTGGCCGTACTTGAGCTTGTAGGTGCCGAAGCCGAGCGCGCGCCCGAGCAGCTGGTTGCCGAAGCAGATCCCGAAGAACGGGGTGCCCTGGTCCAGGACCGCGCGCAGCAGCTCGATCTGGTGGGTGGCGGTGGCCGGGTCGCCGGGGCCGTTGGAGAAGAACACCCCGTCGGGGGCGACGGCGTTGACCTCCTCCAGCGTCGCGGTCGCGGGCAGCACGTGCACCTCGATGCCGCGCTCGGCCATCCGGTGCGGGGTCATGCCCTTGATGCCCAGGTCGAGCGCGGCGACGGTGAAGCGCTTGGCGCCGATCGCGGGGACCACGTAGGCGGCGTCGGTGCTGACCTGTTCGGCGAGGTCGGCGCCGGCCATCTCGGGGCTGGTGCGCACCCGCTCGAGGAGTGCGGCCTCGTCGGCGTGCGCGGCGTCGCCGGAGAAGATGCCGACCCGCATCGCGCCGCGTTCGCGCAGGTGCCGGGTCAGCGCGCGGGTGTCGACACCGCTGATGCCGACCACGCCGTAGCGCGTCAGTTCGTCGTCGAGCGAGCGGCGCGAGCGGTGGTTGGAGGGCACCCGGGCGGGGTCGCGGACGACGTAGCCGGAGACCCAGATGCGCGACGACTCGGGGTCCTCGTCGTTGACGCCGGTGTTGCCGACGTGCGGGGCGGTCATCACCACGACCTGGCGGTGGTACGAGGGGTCGGTCAGGGTCTCCTGGTAGCCCGACATGCCGGTGGAGAACACCGCCTCGCCGAACGTCTCCCCCACCGCGCCGTAGGCGCTGCCGCGGAATGTGCGTCCGTCCTCGAGGACGAGCACCGCAGGCGTCGTGGCCCGTCCGGTCATTGCGGTCACGTGACCGATCCTTCCTGGTGGTTCATTACAGCCGTGCCGGCGGTCGCCGGCGGATCCCCGGCGATCAGCCGGGTGATGGTCTCGATCCACGCGTCGTGGTCGTCGGGGTGGTCGCCGCGAAAGCCGGAGTCGAGCGTGGTGTCGCCGTGCGTCCAGGTGATCACCAGCAGACCGCCCTCGGGCAGCACCTTCCCGGCGATGCCCTTCTCGTGCCGCACACCGGTGAGCGCGGCGGCGGGGACGAAGAAGTCGGTCGCGGCGGGTCGCTCGACCACCAGGCCGTCGGCGCGCAGGGTCAGCTCGACCGGGCTGCGGGTGCCCAGGCCGTGTGCGACGACCCGGTCCAGCCAGTCGCCGGCCGTGGTGCTGCCGAAGTAGCGGCCGACCAGCGGCGGCAGCAGCGGCGCGGCGCCGGACTCGGGCGCGGTGTGCAGTTCGGGCAGCGCGGCCTGGCGTTGACCGCGCTTCTTCCAGGCGCGCCACATCAGCAGGTAGATGCCGAGGACGAAGACGAGGCAAATGCCGATCCAAAGGATGCGACCGCCCCAGTCGGTCACCTCCGCCGACTTGCGGTCGGCGGCGAGCAGCAGCAGGTCGTGGTGGGCGTTGCCTGAGGTCACGCGAGCTTCCCGTCGATCACCGTGGGTACGCCGCGCAGGAACGTGGCGACCACCTTGCCGGGCAGGACCAGGCCGGCATAGGGGGTGTTACGGCTGCGCGAGGCGAGTTCGGACGGTTCGACCGTACGCCGTGCGCCCGGGTCGACCAGCACCAGGTTGGCGGGCTCGCCGACGGCGATCGGGCGACCGTGTCCGTCGAGCCGGCCGATGTCGGCGGGGCGGGTGGACATGCGGTCGGCCACGCCCGCCCAGTCGAGCAGGCCGGTGTCGACCATGGTCTCCTGCACGATCGACAGCGCCGTCTCCAGGCCGAGCATGCCCATCGCGGCGACCGCCCACTCGCAGTCCTTGTCCTCGCTGGGGTGCGGGGCGTGGTCGGTGGCGACCGCATCGATCGTGCCGTCGGCGAGGGCCTCGCGCAGCGCGGTGACGTCGGCGGCGGTGCGCAGCGGCGGGTTGACCTTGTAGACCGGGTCGTAGCTGCGCACGAGTTCGTCGGTGAGCAGCAGGTGGTGGGGGGTGACCTCGGCGGTGACGTTCCAGCCCTTGGACTTGGCCCAGCGCAGGATCTCCACGGAGCCGGCGGTGGAGACGTGGCACACGTGCAGGCGCGAGCCGACGTGCGCGGTGAGCAGCACGTCGCGGGCGATGATCGACTCCTCGGCGACGGCGGGCCAGCCGCGCAGGCCCAGTTCGCCGGAGACGGTGCCCTCGTTCATCTGGGCGCCCTCGGTCAGCCGGGGCTCCTGCGCGTGCTGGGCGACCACGCCGTCGAACGCCTTCACGTACTCCAGGGCGCGGCGCATGATGACCGCGTCGTCGACGCACTTGCCGTCGTCGGAGAACACCCGCACGCGGGCGGCGGAGTCGGCCATCGCGCCGAGTTCGGCCAGGCGCTTGCCCTCCAGGCCGACGGTGACCGCGCCGACCGGGTGCACGTCGCACCGGCCGCTCTCCTGGCCCAGCCGCCAGACCTGCTCGACGGTGCCGGCGGTGTCCGCGACGGGGTCGGTGTTGGCCATTGCGTGCACCGCTGTGAAGCCGCCCAGGGCCGCGGCGTTCGCGCCGGTGGCCACCGTCTCGGCATCCTCGCGGCCGGGCTCGCGCAGGTGGGTGTGCAGGTCGACCAGGCCCGGCAGGAGGATCTGCCCGGCGGCCTCGACGACGGTGGCATCCTCGGCGGTGAGGCCTGCGCCGATCCCGGCGATCAGGCCGTCGCGGATGAGCACGTCCTGCGCGTCGCCGCCGAGGACCTTGGCGTCCTTGATCAGGTAGGTGCTCACTGCGCGATCTCCTCGGTGCCGGTGCCGCCGTTCGACGCGCTCGCGGCGCCGGGGGTGCTGGGGGTGCTTGCGGTGACGCTGCTGGGGGTGCTCTGGGCGGGTTCGTTGCCGCCCAGGAGCAGGTACAGGACCGCCATGCGCACGCTGACGCCGTTGGTGACCTGCTCGACGATGGTCGAGCGGGTCGAGTCGGCGACCTCGGCGGCGATCTCCATGCCGCGGTTCATCGGGCCGGGGTGCATCACGATGGCGTGCTCGGGGAGCATCGCCATGCGGCGCAGGTCCAGGCCGTAGCGGCGGGAGTATTCGCGCTCGGTGGGGAAGAACGCGGCGTTCATCCGCTCGCGCTGCACGCGCAGCATCATCACCGCGTCGGACTTGGGCAGCGGCGCGTCCAGGTCGTAGGACACCGTGCAGGGCCAGGTCTCCACGCCGATCGGGAGCAGTGTGGGCGGCGCGACGAGGGTGACCTCGGCGCCGAGGGTGGCCAGCAGGAGCACGTTGGAGCGGGCCACGCGGCTGTGCAGGACGTCGCCCACGAGGGTGATCCGGCGGCCTTCGAGGTCGCCCCGGCCGCCGGCCAGCCTGCGGCGCATGGTGAACGCGTCGAGCAGGGCCTGGGTGGGGTGCTCGTGGGTGCCGTCGCCGGCGTTGACCACCGAGCCGCGCAGCCAGCCGGAGCCGGCCAGGCGGTGCGGCGCGCCGGAGGCGTGGTGGCGGATGACGACCGCGTCGGCGCCCATCGCCTGCAGGGTCAGCGCGGTGTCCTTGAGCGATTCGCCCTTGGAGACCGAGGAGCCCTTGGCGGAGAAGTTGATCACGTCGGCGGACAGGCGCTTGGCGGCGGCCTCGAAGGAGATCCGGGTGCGGGTGGAGTCCTCGAAGAACAGGTTGACCACGGTGCGGCCGCGCAGCGTCGGCAGCTTCTTGATCGGCCGCTCGGCGATGTGCGCGAGTTCTTCGGCGGTGTCGAGGATCAGGATGGCGTCGTCGCGGGTGAGGTCCGCGGCCGAGATCAGGTGGCGCTTCACTGGCTACTTCTCCGCGTCGGTGTGGGCGGCGGGGTCGGCCGCGCGGGTGCCGAGCAGGACCGCGTCGCGGCCGTCGTACTCGGCGAGGTGGACCTTGACGGTCTCGCGCTGTGAGGTGGGCAGGTTCTTGCCCACGTAGTCGGCGCGGATCGGGAGTTCGCGGTGGCCGCGGTCGACCAGGACGGCCAGTTGCACCGCGCGCGGGCGGCCGATGTCGTTGAGCGCGTCGAGCGCGGCGCGGATGGTGCGGCCGGAGTAGAGCACGTCGTCGACCAGGACCACGAGCTTGCCGTCGATGCCCTCGGCGGGGATCTCGGTGCGCTCTAGCGCGCGGGCCGGGCCCAGGCGCAGGTCGTCGCGGTACATGGTGATGTCGAGTGCGCCGACGGGGACCTTGGTGCCGTCCTCGATGGAGGCGAGTCGTTCGCCGAGCCGGCGGGCCAGGGCCACGCCGCGGGTCGGGATGCCCAGGAGCACCACGTCGTCGGCGCCCTTGGCGCGTTCGACGATCTCGTGGGCGATGCGGGTCAGTGCCCGGTTGATGTCGGAGGGATCCAGGACCGCACGGGCGGTGGCCGGGTCGAGGTCCTTCGGACGGGCGGCCGACGTGCCGCCAGGGGTGTTGCGGGGTGCTGTCATGGGAAACAGACCTCCTTCCCCGTCTCACAGGACGGGCTTTAAAGGACGCCGGGGTACGTCCCTCACAGTATCAGCCAACATCATCAGTCTTTCGGCCGCCCGGACCGGCGGATCGAGCCGGGGCATATGCCGTGGAAGCTCGCGTAAAGGTGCCTCTCACCTGCATGAATCCGGCTTTGTAGGCCGTTCGGCTTGACGGACGCAAATTACTCTGCGTAACCTCACAATGAGTCACCACCGGGCCAAACGCGACAGTCGCGACGTGCCGAACCTCGCAGCTTCGGGGAGAGTTCGAGGTACAGAAAGCCGGCCCGGAGGTAGCCACCCCATCGGTTCGGCCAACCACCGGTGGACCTTCACGGTCAGTCACCTGTTTTGGGAGCGAGATGTCCAGCGACTACGCCAAGCAGCTCGGGGCGAAGCTCCGCGCGATCCGGACCCAGCAGGGCCTGTCCCTGCACGGCGTCGAGGAGAAGTCCCAGGGCCGCTGGAAGGCCGTCGTCGTCGGTTCGTACGAACGCGGCGACCGTGCGGTAACCGTGCAGCGCCTGGCCGAGCTCGCCGACTTCTACGGCGTCCCCGTGCAGGAGCTGCTGCCCGGCGGCACTCCGAACGGCGCCGCCGAGCCGCCGCCGCGCCTGGTCCTCGACCTGGAGCGGCTGCAGACGGTCCCGTCGGACCAGGCCGGCCCGCTCCAGCGCTACGCGGCCACCATCCAGAGCCAGCGCGGCGACTACAACGGCAAGGTGCTGTCGATCCGCCAGGACGACCTGCGCACCCTGGCCGTGATCTACGACCAGTCCCCGAGCGTGCTGACCGAGCAGCTGATCGGGTGGGGCGTGCTCAACCCGGAGGCACGTCGGGCCGTGGAGCACCAGAGCAACGCGTGACCGCATGACGGCGGAGTGTGACTTCGCCGGGCGGAAAACCTCGCGGGAACCCCGAAGGGTCCCGGAGCCGATCGGCTCCGGGACCCTTCACCTTTTGTACGCTCGCCGCCCTCAGCCGGATTCGCGGACCACCACGCGCGGGTGCACGACCATGCGCCCGCCGGGCCGGTAGTCGCGGCCCCGGATCAGCGTGGTGATCGCGTCCGAGGCGCCGGAGCCCATCGTCCGGGTGTGCATCGAGACGCTGGTCAGCCGGGGCCAGACCAGATCGCAGAACGGCAGGTCGTCGGCGCCGACCACGGCCATGTCCTCGGGCACCGACCAGCCGCACTCGCGCAACGCCGAGATGATCATCAGGGCGAAGTCGTCGTTGCCGGCGAAGACCGCGGTGGGCGGCTCGCTCTCGCGCTGCCACTGGCGCACGATCGCCAGCACGTCCTCGCGCACGTAGCCCACGTCCACCCGGCGCAGCGACACGCCCGCGTCCTCGGCGGCGGCCTGGGCACCCGCCCAGCGCTCCTCGCCGAGGAAGGCCAACGGCCCGGACGGGACCAGGCAGGCCAGTCGGCGGTGGCCGCGGTCGATGAGGTGGCGGACCGCGACGCGGCCGGTGTCGCGGTTGTCGAAGATCGCCGTGGGTACGTCCGGGTGTTCCTCGCGCCCCCACGCGAAGATCGCCCGCACCCCCGCCCGCTTGAGCACGTCGACCGCGCCGCCGGTGAGCCGATTCGATTCCGCCATCACCGCGAGCGGGCGCAACGCGGCCCACTGGCGGGCCGCGTCCGCGCCGCGCGAGGTGCGGTCGGCGTGGATGAGCAGGCTCAACTCGTGCCGGTTCAGCGCCTCGGTGAGTTCGTCGATGAACGCCTCGAGGAGTTGCCCCATGGGTTGCAGCGGCAGCGGGAAGAGCACCACGTCGCTGTTGCCCGAGCGCAGCGACCGGGCGGGCGCGCTGGGCGCGTAGCCCAGTTCGCGCACGGCAAGCATCACCCGCTCGCGGGTCTGCGCGCTGACCCGGACCCCGGGCGGCGAGTTGAGCACGTAGCTCACGGTGGACCTGGACACGCCGGCGAGTCGGGCGACGTCCGAACTGGTGGGGGGTTTGGCCCCCGCCTCCGGCACGCTCATCCGCGACCCCCCGGGCGGCAAGTGACCGACTTCGTGCTCGTCATCTCGACGACACCCCCTACCGCACCCGCGCGCGGGGCCGGCCCGCGCGCAACCGATGACCATCGGATCACGGGGACGCGCGATCCGTTACCGCTTGGTTAGCCGGCACAACCTTGGCCGTAATCGCTCGAATGCGCTACTGACGCGTGTCGGTCGTTACAAGATCACTCGCAGTGACGATTCGCTGCGCAGCGCACTTCGTTCACCTCTTGAACGATCAAATCGTTATCTAGTCGGGCTGATTTCACGTTGTGGACCCATTCCCCTGCTTATTCGTGTCACCTAGGCTCCGATCCCAACACCACGTCAAACGATTCGGGACCTCCGTGCAGGGAGGATTTCGAATCCCCTCCATCGGACGGTCCACATGAGTTCGACCACCACAGAGGAGCCCGGCTCCTCGTCGCCGGCACCGGTGTCCGTCGCGGATCCGGAGAACACCGGATACAAGGTCGCACCGCTCTACGCCACGTTGCCCCTGGCCAACGTCGCGCTCTACATGTTGTGGCTGGGTGTGGGGATCTACCTGCTCCCGGCGCAGGTGATCCACATCAAGGGCGTACCCGACCAGGAAGCGCTCAAGTGGCCGATCTTCTGGGGCGCGCTGTTCGCCACGGTCGGCAACCCGCTGTTCGGCAAGCTCTCCGACATCACCCGGTCGCGCTTCGGCCGCCGGTCGCCGTTCATCCTGTTCTGCGCGATCGTCGGCGCGATCGCCCTGTGCTTCCAGGCCAACGCCAACTCGATCGCGGTCGTGGGTCTGACCTGGGGCATCATCCAGTTCATCATGAACGGGTACCAGGCGGCGCTGACCGCGGTCATGCCCGACCGGGTGCCCGCGAGCAAGTACGGCATGTTCTCCGCGATGATCGGCCTGGGCATCCCGGTAGGCACGATCGTGGTCTCGCTGCTCCTCGCCGGCGTCGACCTGAACATGATCGGGATCGATGCCCAAATCGGCGGGTTCGACGGGAAGTTCGCCGACCCGGCCGACGGCGGGGCCAAGGGCTTCTACCTGATTGCCGCAATCCTGGTGGCCGCCGCGGTGATCTTCGTGATCGTCAGCCCGGACCGGTCCACCAAGGACCTGCCGCGCGAGAAGTTCGAGTTCATCGGCTTCGTCAAGGGCTTCTGGGTCTCGCCGCGCGACCACGCGGACTTCTTCATCGCCCTGGTCTCGCGCCTGGGCGTAATGCTCGGCTACATGGTGGTGCTGCAGTTCAACTACTTCATCCTGCTGATGTACGTCAAGATCCCGCCGGGCGAGGTGTTGGCCAAGCTGGGCACCCTGACGGTGATCAACTCCGTGGTGACCATCGCCGCCGCGATCGTGATCGGCCCGCTCGTGGACCGGGTCGGCCGGGTCAAGCCGTTCGTGGTCGCCTCCGGCGCCGGCGCGGCCCTGTCCCTGGCCATCCCGATGATCTGGGCCACCGAGGACGGCATGATCGCCTTCCAGGTCGCCAACGGCCTCTTCTTCGGCATGTACATGGCCGTCGACATGGCCCTGATCACCCAGGTCCTCCCCCGCCCCCAGGACGTCGGCAAGGACATGGGCCTGATCAACATAGCCAACGCCGGCCCCCAGATCGCCGCCCCGTTCCTGGCCCCCTTCCTGGTCGACGACCTGGACTTCGGCTACAAGGGCCTCTTCGCCTTCGCCGCCGCGATCTCACTGCTCGGCGCTTTGCTGGCCCTGCTGGTCAAGCGCGTGCGGTGAGGTGGCGCAGCCGGGGGCCGGCAGCGAGCCGCAGGGGCGGCTGCGGGCGGAGGGGTCAGTCCGGCCGGGGGCGGCGCGGCCGAGGGAGCACCGGCTGCCGGGGCGGGTCGGCCGAGGGGGCGGGCCGGCCGAGAGCGGGTCGGCCGAGGGGCAGCCCGGCCAAGGTGCGGCCCAACCGACGGGCAGCCCGGCCGAGAGGCGGGTCAGCCAACGGGCAGCCCAGCCAAGGGGCGGGTCGGCCGATTTGTAGCGCCCCTGAGAGGCGGGGCGGCCGAGGAGCTGCGCGGCACAGCCGAACCCCCGGGCCGCCCCGACCCGGCCGAGCCAAATCCCCGTCGGCCCGACCCGGCCCTCGACCCGGCTGCGGCCGACCATCGGTTGGGAGTCGGGCCGAGACAGCGGAATGCCGTGGCGATCCCGCTCCGGACGGCGTGGGACACGGGCCCACGGGCGGGCCCGGCCCTGCGAAGTGCGGCGGGGCCGCTGGGGGACGCGGACCCATCGACGAGCCTGGCCCCTGCGAAGTGCGGGAGGGCCACTGGGGGACGCGGACCCATCGGCGGACCGTGCGCCGCGAGGGTCGGCAGGACCGTTCAAGGTGATACGGGCCCATCGACGAGCCTCGCCCTGCCGAAGTGCGGCAGAGCCCCCGGGGTGATGGGGGTGAGTCGTGGCGGGCGTGACGGAGTGGTTTCTCCTCCGCTGCGCTCCGTCGGGGGGGGGGGGGGAGGGGGTTGCCGCTGCGCGGCGCCCGGTGTGGTTCCGGCTCCGCTGCGCTCTGCCGGTGGCGGAGGGAGTTGCGGCTCCGCTGCGCTCCACCGTTGCCTGGGTCGGCGCGGCCGTGGGTCGTGAGTCGACCCCGGCCGGAGAGCGGGTCGCGGGAGCAGTGCCCTCCAGAGGCCCACTTCCGCGCCCAGGACCTACATGCAGGCTCTAGACCTACTAACGGGTCTGGAACACTTCCGGGTTCTGGACCCACTGCTGTGTCCTGGACCCGCTTCTGTGCTCCGGGCTCACGGCCCACTGCTGTGCCCCAGACCCGCTTCTGAGCCCTGGACCCACTTCCGGGCCCTGGGCCCACCCTTGTGCCGTAGACGCACCTCCGGGCTCAAGGTCCGCTGCTGTGCCCTGGACCCACCTCCGTGGGCAAAACATCCAAGCCCACCGCTGCGCCCTGGATCCGCTTCCGCACGGGCCACCCTGCTGCGCCCTCCGCCCGGCCCACTCATCGACTCGGCCCGGAGGGTCCGGGCGAGCGGGTGGAGCGCAGCGGAGCCGCAACTCACTCCGCCACCGGCAGAGCGCAGCGGAGCCGGAACCGCACCGGGCGCCGCGCAGCGGCAACCCCCTCCCCCTCCCCCCCCGACGGAGCGCAGCGCAGGAGAAACCACTCCCCCACGCCCACCCCACGACTCGGCCCCCGCCACCCGGCCGCGCCGCGCCACCCCCGACGCCCCGCCCCCGGGTCCGCGTCAGCCTCGGTGCAGTTCGCCCGCCGTCCAGCGGTCGGCGAGCAGGGTGGCCATGTCGTCCCAGGCGGCCTCGACGATTCGGGACAGGCCGGCGGTGTCCATGACCTCGCCCTCGGTCCATTCGTCCATCGCCACCCGCATGACCGAGTGGTACAGGGTCACCAACAGCGCCGGGCGACGGTCGAGTTCCGGGTCCAAGCCCTCGCGGCGGGCGATCTCCGCCGCCATCCGCCGCTCCAGTTCGATCGCGTTGCGCAGCGAGGCGGCCAGCAGTACCGGGGTGCCCTCGATCAGTCGGCGCATCCGCAGGAACTCGTGGCCCGCGCCGTCGTCCGGCTCGTCGCCGAACTCCGACAACACCTCGGTGCCCGCGCGGCGCAGCGCGGTCAGCGGCGCCTCGTCCGCCGGTCGGGTGGCCAGCGCGGACAGGAACAGCTGCTCGAACTCCATCGCCCGGGCCAGCGCCACCTCCTCCTTGCCCGCGAAGTAGCGGAAGAAGGTGCGCCGGGAGACCTCCACGGCGGCGACGATCTCGTCGATGGTCGTGGCGTCGTACCCCTTGCGCAGGAACAGCTCCTGCGCGGCGTCCACCAGGGCCTCGCGCGTGCGTTCCTTCTTGCGCTCGCGCAAACCCGTCGCGGCGCCGGCCGTGTCCCGCACGTTGCGTCTTCCTCTCCTTGGTCCCTGCACAGTATGGCACTTGTCACTGCGTGCAACTTGAGTGATTTGGCTACTTGGCACACAGTGCCATATCGTTCGATGGTTCGATACGACGCTGAACACGGATGGATGTAGGGGACGTATGAGCCAGACTTCGACGGCGGCGACACCGGACGCACCCCCTCCGGGTCCCTCCGCACCCCCCGCCCGCAAGGGCATGCAGGGCCATCCCTGGCTCACCCTCCTCGCGGTCGCCTTCGGCGTGATGATGGTGGCCCTCGACGGCACCGTCGTCGGCATCGCCAACCCGGCCATCTCCAAGGACCTCGACGCCTCGCTCGCCGACCTGCAATGGGTCACCAACGGCTACCTGCTCGCGCTCGCGGTGTGCCTGATCCCGGCGGGCAAGCTCGGCGACCGCTACGGGCACAAGACGATCTTCCTGATCGGCGCGGCCGGGTTCGCCGCCACGTCGCTGCTCATCGCGTTCTCCCAGTCGGTCTCGATGCTGATCGCCTTCCGGGTACTCCAGGGCGTGTTCGGCGCGCTGCTCCAGCCCACCGCGCTCGGTCTGCTGCGCAACAGCTTCCCCGGCAACAAGCTGAACATGGCCATCGGCATCTGGGGCGCGGCGATCTCCACCGCCACCGCCGCCGGTCCGATCGTCGGCGGCCTGCTCGTCGAACACGTCAGCTGGCAGTCGGTGTTCTACATCAACGTGCCCATCGGCGTACTGACGCTGGTGGTCGGCATCTGGGCGCTGGCCAACAGCCGGGTGGCCGGTGCGAGCAACCGGATCGACTACCTCGGCGTGGCGCTGTTGTCGGCGGCGATGTTCTGCCTGGTGTGGGGTGTGATCAAGAGCGGCGAGAAGGGTTGGGGCAGCGCCTACACGCTCGGCTTCATGGCCGCCGCGGTGATCCTGCTCGTGGTCTTCGCGCTGTGGCAGACCCGGGCGGCCGAACCGCTGATGCCGATGGGGATGTTCCGCAACCGGTCGTTCTCGATCGGCATCGTGCTGATGATCTTCATGGCATTCGCGATGTTCGGCGCGATGTTCTTCATCACCTTCTACCTCCAAGGCGTCAACGGGCTCAGCCCGACCGAGACCGGCGTACGGATGTTGCCGATGTCGGTGGTGATGATGATCGGCTCGCCGATCGGCGGCCTCGCGATCACCAAGCTGGGCCCGCGTATTCCGATCATCGCCGGCCTGGCGCTGTCCGCGACCGCGATGGCGCTGCTGGCCCGGCTGGGCGAGGACGCGAGCTTCGGCGCGACCATGCTGCCGTTCGTGCTGCTCGGGTTCGGGCTCAGCCCGATCATGGTGGGCGCCACCGACATCATCGTCGGCAACGCCTCGCTCGAACTCTCCGGTGTGGCCTCGGGGATCCAGCAGGCCGCGATGCAGGTCGGCGGCGCGCTCGGCACGGCCGTGCTCGGCGCGGTGGTGGCGGCCAAGGTCTCCTCGGTACTGCCGGACCGGTGGCCTGCGGCGGCCGGCGACTACGCCACGATGCCGCACGGGCAGCGCGAGGGCATCGAGGGCTCGGTGGCCCAGGGATTCCCGCCGCTGCGCCCGGACCTGCTGGACGGCAGGCAACTGGACGGCCCGGCGACGGCGGCGATCCGACACGCCTCGGACACCACGTTCCTGGACGGCATGCAACTGGCCTTCACCATCGCCGCGATCACGATGGCGGTCGGCATCATCCTGGCCCTGTTCGTCCGCCGGGGCGAAAAGCGCGAAGGCGCGGTCGCCGTACACGTGTAGCGGCCGGCCACCGCCTCCCGTCGGCGGCCACCCACGGGTGCCGCCAAGCGGTGGCCGCGCTCGGCGTATCGGGCGCGGCGTGCCGATCGGCATGGCCTGCCCTGCCCCACCGGCTCGTTGCGGCATGATCCATGGGTAACGGTCATTCGACCTGCGCGCCGTTCCCGACCTCGGTCGGGGGCGGCGTCGTGGGTTTCCGCGGCAAATTAGACAGGTATTCTTACTTCGTGCAGCAAGACACCTCCTCCGGGCCCGAACTGGTGACGTTGCTGGTCACCGCCGTGCGCGGGATCAGCCAACTGTTCTCCGACCGCATGACGGCCGCGGGTTTCGACGAGATCCGGCCCACGCACGGCTTCGCGCTGACCCTGATCGGCGAGGACGGCACCACCGCCACCGAGCTGGGTCGCCGACTGGGCATGACCAAGCAGTCGGCCGGCGAGGTGGTCTCGCACCTGGCCCGGCACGGCTACGTCGACCGCAAACCCGACCCCGCCGACCGCCGCGCCCGCCGGATCACCCTCACCGAACGCGGCCGCGAGTGCCTGCGGGTGATCTGGGCCGAGCTGTCCTGGATCCAGGGCGCCTGGACCAAGGCGGTCGGCGACGACGGGGTCGAGGTACTCAAGGACGGCCTGCGCGCGGGCATGCGCCAGCTCGGCGCCTCCGGCGAACTGCCCGACAACCTCAGCCAGGCGTGGTGGTGGCGCGACGCCCGCAGCCTGTAGCCCGCGCCGCCCTCACCCCGACGCCGGCACCTTTCGGCGCCGGGCCAGGTAGGTGTCGGTGACATGGGCCAGTTCCACCGGCTCCGCGTACTCCCCGACGAACTCCCGTACCCGCGCCAGCATTTCGCCGCGCTGCCGGTCCCCCATCGCGCTCACGTAGCTGAAGGTGGCGATCCGCTCCACGATCGCGTCGTGGGTCAACGACTCGCGGCGCCGGAACAGGGTCCGCTTCGCGGGCTCGAACCACGCACTGCGGGCGATCGCCGGGCGGTGGTCGCACAGGCCGCCGAACGGCCACTCGGCCACCTCGTACAGCCGGTCCACCAGCGCGTTCTCCTGATCCCGCTCGTTCCACAGCAGCGCCAGCACCCCGTCCGGCCGCAACACCCGCGCGATCTCGCGCAGCGCCGGCTCCGGCTCGAACCAGTGGAACGCCTGGGCGACGGTGACCACGTCGACCGCGCCGTCCGGCAGCGGTATCGACTCCGCCGTACCGGCCAGCACCGGCACCCCCTCAACCACCCGGGCGAACGTCTCGCGCATCGCGGCCGACGGCTCCACCGCCGTCACCCGCGCCCCGCGCTCGGCCAGCAGCCGGGTCAACTTGCCGGTACCGGCGGCCAGATCGAGCACCGAGGTGCCCGGCCCGATCCCCGCGCCGGCGCACAGATGATCCATCGCCTCGTTCGAGTAGGACGGTCGCGCCCGCTCGTACCGATCGGTGCCACGGGCGAATCCACGGATGCCGAGATCGTCGGTCGTCATGGCGCGCATTCTCGCCGCGGCTTCGCGCCGCCGACAAGGGCTCCGTCAGGGCCGGCCGACCAGCACCACCGCGGCCAGCACACACGCCGCCGCCACCGTCAGCAGCGTCGCGCGAATCGCCCGATCGCCGACCGCGGCGCTGCCGCCCCGAACCGCGTGGTCCACCTGTCGATGCCGCAGCAGCCCCACCACGTACACCCCGAAGCCCGCCGCCATCACCACGAACCCCGGCAGCATGAACCACCAGCTCCCCGGCACGTGGCCGGCCCGTACCAGCAGCGCGCCGTTGGCGACGAACGCCAGCGCCGTGCGCGACCACGCCATCCGGGTGCGCTCGGGCTGCAGCCCCGGATCCAGGGGCGCGCCCGGCAGCGCGGCGGGGTGGCGGGCCATCAGGACACGAGCATGAGCACGACGCTCAGCACGATCACGATCGCCAGACCCGCCGAGACCACCAGTGGCAACGCGGAGAACGGCAGCGCGCGGCCCAACCGCATCGCCCGCTCGACCTGGTACCAGCGCCGATACGCGGTGGCCGACAGGGTCAGCGCCAACCCGACAAGAGCCAGCCCGAGCACCAGGCGCTGCGCCCTCGGGGCCAGGTCCGGCACCAGTTGCACCACCGCCACCCCGCCCGCGAGCAGGGAGAGCGCGGTGCGGATCCAGGCCAGGAACGTGCGTTCGTTGGCGAGGGTGAACCGATAGTCGGGCTCGTCACCGATGTCCCGCAGCCGGGAGCCCTTCCGATCGGATTTCATGATCTTCATTATCGGCACAGGATCCGGGCCGCCTCATCCGGGCCGGCGCGAACGCAGCGAGCCGCCCACCCGGGCGGGGTGGGCGGCTCGACGGGTCCGGCGGCGGACGCCGGCTAGCGCAGCAGCGTCGGCTTGAGATCCTTTATCCGGGCCAGCAGGCCGTTGACGAAGGCCGGCGACTCGTCCGTGGAGTATTCCTTGGCGAGCTCGACCGCCTCGTCGATGGCCACGACGTCGGGGACGTCGCTTTCCCAGAGCAGTTCGTAGATGCCCAGGCGCAGGACGTTGCGGTCCACGCCGGGCATCCGGTCCAGCGTCCAGCCCACGGCGTAGGTGCCGATCAGGTCGTCGATGCGCTTGCGGTGCTCCTGGACGCCCTCGACCAGCCGCATCGTGTATTCGGCGACCTGCGGCTCCGCCTTGTCGGCCCGGAAGCGGCCGACCCAGTCCGCGAGGATGGTCACCGGATCGACACCGCGCTGGTCGGCCTCGAACAGGATCTGCAGCGCGCGCTTCCGGGTCTTGCTGCGGGCACCGGCCACTAGCTGTTCACGCGGCCCAGGTAGTCACCGGAACGGGTGTCGACCTTGACCTTCTCGCCCGTGGTGATGAAGAGCGGAACCGCGATCTCGAAGCCGGTCTCCAGCTTCGCGGGCTTGGTGCCACCGGTGGAGCGGTCGCCCTGGACACCCGGCTCGGTGTACTCGATGAGCAGTTCGACCGAGGCCGGCAGCTCGACGTAGAGCGCGGCGCCCTCGTAGATCGCCACCGTCGCGTCGAAGCCCTCGAGGAGGTAGTTGGCGGCGTCGCCGACGGTCTCGGGCGAGATCGGCAGCTGCTCGTAGGTGTCCGTGTCCATGAACACGAAGTCGGAGCCGTCCTTGTACGAGAACTGCATGCCGCGCTTGTCCACGGTGGCCGTCTCGACCTTCGTGCCGGCGTTGAAGGTCTTGTCCACGACCTTGCCGGAGAGGACATGCTTGAGCTTCGTACGAACGAACGCGCCGCCCTTGCCGGGCTTGACGTGCTGGAACTCGACGACGGACCAGAGCTGGCCGTTGTCGAGCTTGAGCACCATGCCGTTCTTCAGGTCGTTGGTCGTGGCCACGAGTGTGGTGTCTCCTGCGTGCTTCTGGGACCGGATTCTCGCTCGTCGGACGAGGCGGCGGGCGCCGGCCCGCTACAGGACGAGCAATTCCTTGGTCGTGATGGTGAGTAGCTCGGGCCCGCCGTCTTCGAGCGGACGAACCACAAGGGTGTCCTCGATGCGGACACCGCCGCGGCCCGGGAGATAGATCCCCGGTTCGACGGTGACCGGCATGCAAGCGTCCAGCTTACCGGTCGCCGTCGGACCCAGATGCGGGTCCTCGTGGATCTCCAGGCCGACGCCGTGTCCGAGGCCGTGTCCGAAGAAATCCAGGAAGCCGGCCTGCGCGATCACATCGCGCGCGGCCCTGTCCACCGCGACCGCCTCGACCCCCGGCACCAGCGCCTCGCGGCCCGCCTTCTGGGCGGCGAAGACCACACTGTAGATCTCCTGCTGCCAGGCCGCGGGCTCGGTGCCGATCACGAACGTGCGGGTCATGTCGCCGTGGTAGCCGCGGTAGCGCGCACCGAAGTCGATCTTGAGGAAGTCGCCGTCCTCGACCCGGCGGTCCCCGGGGTCGTGGTGCGGAATCGCCGAGTTCGGCCCCGTGGCCACCACCGTGGGGAAGGCCACCGCGTCGGCGCCGTGGTCGGCCATGCGCCGCTCCAGCTCCATCGCGATGTGCCGCTCGGTCCGACCGACCAGGATCGACTCGATCATCTCGCTCAGCGCCCGGTCGCCGATCTCACAGGCGATCCGCAGCGCGGCGATCTCCTCGGGATCCTTGATCCGACGCAGGTCCTCGACCACCCGGCCCAGGTTGACCAGCTCCCCGGCGGTGCTCTCCTCGGCGAGCACCCGACCCAGCTCGCGGTACAGCTCGACCGTGACGTGCTGCTCCTCGATGGCCAGGCGGACCGCGCCGGAGCGGGCGGCGCGGGTGGTCAGCGCCTGCGCGCAGGCCCGCTCGACCAGCAGTTCGACGCCCGGCGACTCCTCCACCGCCTGGGTCGCGTAGCGGCTGTCGGTGCACAACACCGCGCCCGGGCCGGACCCCTCGCCCGGCGCACCCGGTGTGTACACGAGCAGCGCGGCGTTGGAGCCGGTGAACCCCGTCAGGTATCGCACGTTGACGAGGTTGGTGATCAGGGCGACGTCGGCACCGGCACCGGCCAGGCGGGAACGCAGTCGATCACGGCGTCGATCATGGGCCTCGGGCATGGGAACAGCGTAGTCCCGTGAGGTGGGGGTAGCCCGGTGTGACTCGGCGGGACTGCATCCTTCGGGCTCGGGTCGGCGTCTTCCGCGGGCGCGGACCAGCGCAATCACCCGATGTCCGGACAGCGGCCGGGGCCCGGTTCTACCCTTCCTGCGAGGGGGTGGGCTTCAGTGGAAATCAGCGGAAATGACGGAACTGCCACATCTGCGGCGGATGAGCGGTTGGTGGGCCGACTGCGCGCCGCCGCGGCGCGCTTTGCGGCAGCCGAGGCGGACCGGTCCACGATCGAGCGGCGGCGCGCCGACGGTCGGCGATTCCCCGACGACGATCAGAGGCTGCAACTACGCGCGGCCCGGCTGGTGGAACAGCACGAGGTGCCCGGGCAGGTGCTGCTGGCCACGTCGCCGCAGGAGAGCGGGCCCGGGCTCGCCGAGCGCATCATCGGCGCCACCAACGATCTACAGAGTCTGAACTTCCTCGCCCGCGGCATGCGCGCCGCCGCATGCGTCGCGCGGATCTGGTACGCCACGGGCGGGCCGGTGCAACCGCAGGCGACCGGCTTCCTGGTCTCGCCGCGCCTGCTGCTGACCAACCATCACGTCTTTCCCGACGCGGCGACCGCGCGCGGCGCGTTCGCCGAGTTCGGCGCGGAGATGGGCATCGACAACGACCTGCCCGCGCACACCACCCGCTTCACGCCGGACCCGGACACGCTGTTCCTGACCGACGAGGATCTGGACTTCACCCTGGTGGCGCTGCGTCCGGGCGGCGACGGGCGGCCGGCGGGGCAGGTCTTCGGGCATCTGTGGCTGCTCGCGGCCGAGGGCAAGCTGGTGATCGGCGATCCGGTGAACGTGATCGGGCACCCGGACGGGCGGCTCAAGGAGATCGCCATCCGGCAGAACCGCTTCACCCAGCGCTTCGACGACTTCATCCAGTACGAGACCGACACCGAGCCGGGCAACTCGGGCTCGCCGGTGTTCAACGACCAGTGGGAGGCGGTCGCGCTGCATCACAGCGGGGTGCCCGCGCACGACGCGTCGGGGGCCGTGCTGAACCTGCACGATCAGCCCTGGCGGCCCGACCAGGGGCAGGCCGAGATCAAGTGGATCGCCAACGAGGGGGTGCGGATCAGTGTGATCCTGGCCCGCCTCGCGGCGCTGACCACGGGCGACGCGCAGCGGGCGCTGCTCGCCGAGTTGGGTCCCGGCTCGGGCCTGGGCTCGGCGCCGGCGCTGCTGTCCACGGTGCCCGCTCCCCGGCCGCCGATCGAGGTCACCGAGGCGGTTCCGGCGGCCGGGGCGACCGGGCGGCCGGAGGCGTTCGGGGGCCGGCTGCGTCTGGTGTTCGTCCACGGGCGCAGTCAGCAGGGGCGCGATCCGGACGAGTTGCGGCGCGGCTGGGCGGCGGGGCTGAACAGCGGGCTGACCCTGGCGGGGCTGGCGACCATCGATCCGGCCGACGTGTGGTTCCCCTATTACGGCGACCGGCTCGTGCAGGTGATGGAGTCGGCGCTGCCGGGCGAGGCGCCGCTGTCCGCGTCGGCGCAGGAGTTGTACGACCGGCTGCTCGACGAAGCCGCGCGGCGGGCGGGCATGCCCCCTGCGGAGGCGGTCGAGCCGGCGACCGAGAGCATCTGGGACCACGTGGTGCGCACCACGCGTGAACCGCTGGGCTGGATCGCCGCGCACACCGGGGTGGACCGGCTGGTGATCAAGGCCGCCTTCAAGGACGTCGCGGCCTATCTCGATCAGGACGACACGCGCACGGCCGTGCTCGACCAAGTGCTGGCCGGGATGCCCGCCGACGGTCCGGTGGTGCTGGTCGCGCACAGCCTGGGCACGGTGGTGGCGATGGATCTGCTGACCCGGCTGGGGCCGGCGGTGCCGGTGGCGGGGTTGATCACCGTGGGCAGCCCGTTGGGGATGGACACCGTCTATTCGCGGCTGCGGATCGGCGGGCCGCATCTGCCGCCGATCGCGGGGCCGTGGTTCAACGCGTGGTGCCGGACCGATCCGGTCGCGATCGGGTGTCCGCTGGCGGACGACTGGAGTGGGCTGGTCGCGGAGTGCGCGGTGGCCAATCCGCTCGATCGTGCGCACGACATCGGCGCGTATCTGGGGCACCCGGAGGTGGCGACGGCGATCGGGCGGTTGCTCGGGTGAGGTCCGCGCGGGCGCGGCGCGGCGGTCCCCGCCTGGGGTGTCACCCACGTGGGTGACGCCCCAGGCGGGGGCGCTGCTCAGCCGTCGAGTTCCTCGGCGAGCGCGCGCAGCGCCAGGCGGTAGGAGCCGAGGCCGAAGCCGGCGATCGTGCCGCTGGCGACTGCGGCGACCACGCTGGTGTGCCGGAAGCTCTCGCGCGCGTACGGGTTGGAGATGTGCACCTCGATGAACGGCGCGGTGCGCTGGGCGACCGCGTCGCGTAGCCCGTAGGAGTAGTGGGTGAACGCGCCGGGGTTCATCACCACCGGGATGCGGCCGTCGGCGGCCTCGTGCATCCAGCGGATGATCTCGCCCTCGTCGTTGGTCTCGCGAACCTCGACGGCGAAGTCGAGTTCGACGCCGAGGCGTTCGCACTCGGCGACCAGGCCCTGGTATGAGGTCGCGCCGTAGACGTCCGGCTCGCGGCTGCCGAGCCGGCCGAGGTTGGGGCCGTTCAGGACCAGCACCCGGCGCGCGCTCACGCCGAGACCTCGGCGTAGGCGGCGACCAGGAGGGTCGGGTCGGGGGCCTCCAGGACGACCGGCTTGGCCAAGCCGTCCAGGACGATGAAGCGCAGCATGTCGCCGCGCGACTTCTTGTCCACGCGCATGGTCTCCAGGAGCCGGGGCCACGCGTCGCCGCGGTAGGTCAGCGGCAGTCCGACCGCGGCCAGCACGGTGCGGTGCCGGTCGGCGGTGGCGTCGTCGAGGCGACCGGCGAGCCGGCCCAGCTCCGCTGCGTAGACCATGCCGACGCTGACCGCCGCGCCGTGCCGCCACTTGTACCGCTCGGCCTTCTCGATCGCGTGCGCGAGAGTGTGGCCGTAGTTCAGGATCTCCCGGCGGCCGGCCTCCTTGAGGTCGCCGGAGACCACGTCGGCCTTGACCTGGATGGCCCGGGTGATCAGCTCGGCGGTGTCCTTGCCCAGCGGGTCGCGGGCCGCCTCGGGGTCGGCCTCGATCAGGTCCAGGATCACCGGGTCGGCGATGAATCCGGCCTTGATCACCTCGGCCAGGCCGCTGACGTAGTCGTTGCGCGGCAGCGACTCCAGCGTGGCCAGGTCGGCGAGCACGCCGGCGGGCGGGTGGAACGCGCCGACCAGGTTCTTGCCCTCGGCGGTATTGATCCCGGTCTTGCCGCCGACGGCCGCGTCGACCATGCCGAGCAGCGTGGTGGGCATCGCGATCCAGCGCACGCCGCGCAGCCAGCTCGCCGCGACGAAGCCGGCCAAGTCGGTGGTGGCGCCGCCGCCGATGCCGACGATCACATCGGAGCGGGTGAAGCCGGTCTGGCCGAGCACGGACCAGCAGTAGGCCGCGACCGCGACGTCCTTGGCGTCCTCGGCGTTGGGCACCTGGATGGCGATCGCCTCGTAGCCCTGCGCGGCCAGGTCCTCGCGGACCGCCTCACCGGTGGCGGCCAGCGCCTCCGGGTGCAGGATCGCCACCCGGCGGGCGGAGGTGCCGATCAGCGCGGCGAGTTCGCCGAGCAGGCCGGTGCCCACGAGCACGTCGTAGGGGTCCGAGGTGCCGCCGACACGGATCCGGACGGGTTCGGCGGGGGTGCCGCTCATCGCTTCACGTCTTTCTCGGGCGTGGTGGGCTCGGGTCGGGCCCGGTGGGATGCGGTCTCGAGGGTGCGCCCGATCTCGGCGGCCACGTCCTCGGGGGTGCGGCCGGCGGTGTTCACCGTGACCGCGGCGACCTCGGTGTACAGGGGGCGGCGCGCGGCCATCAGCTCGCGCCAGCGGGCCCTGGGGTTGCCCATCAGCAGCGGGCGCGGCGCGTCGAGGCCGACCCGCTTGACCGCGTCGGCCAGGTCGACGTCGAGGAAGACCACGTGGTGGTCCGCCAGGAGGTCGCGGGTGGCCGGGTCCAGGATCGCGCCGCCGCCGAGGGCGAGTACGCCGGGGTGGCCGGCCAGCGCGTCGGCGACCGCCCGGTGTTCGAGCGCGCGGAAGTGCGGCTCGCCCTCGTCGACGAAGATGTCCGGGATCGGCTTGCCCGCCCGCGCCTCGACGTCGGCGTCGGTGTCGCGAAAGCCCACCCCGTGCGCCGCGGCAAGCAGCAGACCCACCGTCGTCTTGCCCGCGCCGGGCGGACCGACCAGGACCACCAGTGGGCGCTCGCCCCCGTCCCGGCCGTGCGTGGTGTTCACGCCGTCGGCGATGTCCCCGGCGTCCCCGATGTCTGCCATGGCGCTACCGAATCTCCAACGCGTCCAGGTAGCCGCGCACGTTGCGGGCGGTCTCGTCGACCGAGTCGCCGCCGAACTTCTCGGTGACCAGGTCGGCCAGCACGAGGGCCACCATCGCCTCCGCCACGATGCCCGACGCGGGCACCGCCGCGACGTCGGAGCGCTGGTGGTGGGCCTGGGCCGGCTCGCCGGTGCGCACGTCGAAGGTGGCCAGGGCGCGGGGCACGGTGGCGATCGGCTTCATCGCCGCACGCACCCGCAGCACCTCGCCGGTGGACATGCCGCCCTCCACGCCGCCGGAGCGGTGCGAGGTGCGGCGCGCGCCGTCGGCGGTGTTGACGATCTCGTCGTGCGCCTTCGAGCCGCGCACCCGGGCCAGTTCGAAGCCGTCGCCGAGTTCGACGCCCTTGATCGCCTGGATGCCCATCAGCGCGCCCGCGAGGCGCGAGTCGAGCCGGCGGTCCCAGTGCACGTGGCTGCCCAGGCCCGGAGGCAGTCCGTAGGCGAGCACCTCGACCACGCCGCCGAGCGTGTCGCCGGCCTTTTGCGCGTCGTCCACCTCGGTGACCATCGCGGCCGACGCCTCGGGGTCGAAGCAGCGCACCGGGTCGGCGTCCAGGCGGGCGGTGTCGTCGGGGCCGGGGAAGACGCCGGCGGGTGCCTTGGCCGCGCCGAACTCGACCACGTGGCTGACGATCCGGATGCCGGCGACGCGCTCCAGGAACGCCTTGGCGACCGCACCGAGCGCGACCCGGGCGGCGGTCTCGCGGGCGCTGGCCCGCTCCAGGATCGGCCGGGCCTCGTCGAAGCCGTACTTCTGCATGCCCGCCAGGTCGGCGTGGCCGGGGCGGGGGCGGGTCAGCGCGGCGTTGCGGGCCTGCGCGGCCAGCACCTCCGGGTCCACCGGGTCGGCCGACATGACCGTCTCCCACTTGGGCCACTCGGTGTTGCCGACCATGATCGCGACGGGGCCGCCCTGGGTGAGGCCGTGCCGGACGCCGCCGAGGAAGGTGACCTCGTCGCGCTCGAACTTCATCCGCGCGCCGCGCCCGTAGCCCAGTCGGCGGCGCGCGAGCGCGTCGGCGACCAGGTCGGTCGTGACGGGCACGCCGGCGGGCAGCCCCTCCAGGGTGGCCACGAGTGCGGGGCCGTGCGACTCCCCGGCGGTCAGCCAGCGTAGGTTGCCCACGAATGCTCCTTCTTGCGCGTCACGCGTGCCTGCTCCGGACGGCGGCACGAAGGCCCGGCACGATGCACCGAGCACCACCGGACAGGATCCGCCCGGCGAATCTCCACCCGAATCCTTTCATGCCCGAGGCGGGCTCCCATCCCCGCGTCCATCTTCCGGACAGTGCCGCATGGACCGGTGCCGTCTCACCAGGCGAGATGCAATCGGGACAACTCGGCGCCGCACAACACGCCGCCGAGCGCGCCGAGCAGCAGCCAGGGGCCGAACGGCAGCCGGCTGTCCCGGCGGGCACGGCCCACGAGTATCAGCGCCCCGGCAGTCAGCCCCGCGAGCAGCACGGCCAGGAACGCGCCGGTGACCAGCACGCCCCAGCCGAGCCAGGTCAGATGTATGCCGAGCACGCCGGCGAGCTTGACGTCGCCCATGCCCAGGGCGCCGCGGAACAGCGCGGCCAGGCACAGGTGGTAGCCGGCCAGCGTGAGGCCGCCGAGCAGGGCTCTTCGGTAGGCGGTGAAGTCGCCCAGGGCCAGCGACTCCATGCCGAGCAGGGTCAGGCCGGTGGCCAGGGTGACCAGCAGCACCGGGTCGGGCAGCCGCAGGGCGCGCACGTCGACCACGGCGAGGGCGACCCCCGCGACGGCGAGCACGAGGAACGCGAGCAGATCGAGTCCGGGCCCCAGGCGCCACGCGAGCAGGGCGCACACGAGCCCGGTCAGCGCCGCGAGCGGCAACGCCCCGAACCGCCCGCTCGCGGCCGACACGGGCTCGACGGGCAGGATCGGCGGACGACCGGGCGGGGCAATGCCACCGACCGAACCGGAGCCGGGGCTTCGGGCGAGCAGGAGATGGATGGGACGGGGCAGCCCGAGCCCGGCGACAAAACCGAACAACGCGCACAGGAGAGTGAGTCCGAGGAACACGCCTGCGACGATACGCAGGATCGTACGCCGGTCACGTTCCGTCGTCCCCAACCCCGGTCCGACGATCACACCAAACCAGAACCCTGTGGACACCAACCCCAAAGCCCACCCCAACCGGCCAACACCCACAACCACCCGCGGCGGTCGGGCGGACGCCGCGCGGGCGCGGGAGGCCGGCGGGCGAGCGGCGGGCGGACAGCTGGTGGGCGGGTGCGGGTGGGGGGCCGGCGGGTGCGGGTGGGTGGCGGGTGTGGGGGTGGCGGTCCTGTGCCCGGTTCGTTCGTCAGTTTCGGCCCGCCAGAGCCGCCTCGCCGGCTGTGCGCATCGCGGTGAGGGGGCCCGGGTGGCCCGTCATCAGTTCCACCTGGAGGACCGCCTGGTGGACGAGCAGGTCCAGGCCGCCCACCACCGTGCCGCCCGCGTGTCCCCACGCGCCCGCGAGCGCGGTGGGCCACGGGTCGTAGAGCACGTCGAAGAGCACGCCGGGATCGGCCGGTACCTCGATCGCGAGATGGTCGACCGCCCCCTTGGGCGTCGTCGCCACCAGCAGCGGCGCGGCCAGCGCCTCGGCGGCCTCCGTCCACGGACGCACGATCACCGCGACGCCGAGCCGTTCGCCGGCCGCGTACATCTCGCGCTCCCGCTCCGCACCCCGCACGTACACCCGCACCGGCCCGTCCGTGACCTCCCGCAACGCGGCAAGCGTCGAGGTCGCGGTGGCCCCCGCGCCCAGCACGGACGCCGACTCGACCCGGTGCACGCCGCGCTCGCGCAACGCCGCGACCAGGCCCGGCACATCGGTGTTCTCGCCCACCCGGCGGCCGTCGGCGGTGCACACCACGGTGTTCACCGCGTCCACGTCCCGCGCGATCGCGCCGATCTCGTCGAGCAGCGGCCGAATCGCCCGCTTGAGCGGCATGGTCAGCGAGAGCCCGGCCCACGACGCGTCCATCTCGGCGACGAAGCCCGGCAGGGCCGCCTCGTCGATCTCGAACGCGTCGTAGGACCAGTGGGTCAGGCCCAGTTCGGCATACGCCGCCCGGTGCAGGACCGGGGACAACGAGTGCCGGATGGGCGAGCCGAGCACGGCGGCCCGGCGCGGGGGCAGGGGTGGGGTCGAGGGCGTCACGAGGTCGGATGTTCCTTGATCCACTTCGCCAGCTCGGCCTTGAAGTCCTGGAACTCGGAGTCCTTGTCGGTGAACTTGGTGGTGCCCGCGATCGGGTCGACGGTGACGAAGTAGAGGTACTTGCCCGCCGGCGGCGCCAGCGCCGCGTCGATCGCGGCTTTGCTCGGGCTGCCGATCGGCCCGGGCGGCAGACCCTTCTTCACCCGCGTGTTGTAGGGGTTGCTCGCGTCGTTGAGTTCCTTGTTGGTGAGCTGGATGTTGCTCTTGCCCAGGTAGTAGTTGACCGTCGAGTCCAGACCCAGCGACATGTTCTTGCCCAGCCGGTTGTAGATCACCTGGGCGACCTTGCCCTTGTCGTCTGTGGTCTTGCCCTCGGCCTCGACCAGGCTGGCGATGATGATCACGTCGTACGGCTTCTTGCCCATCGCCTGCGCCTTCGCGGCCAGACCGTCCTTGTCGTACTCCTTCACCGCCCGAGCCACCATGTCCTTGAGCACCACCAGCGGGTCCATCCCGGGCGCGGCGATGTAGGAGGCGGGGAACAGGAAGCCCTCGATGTTGCCGCCGGCGTAGTCCGGCAGTCCGAGCGAGGGATCCTTCGCGGCGGCCTCGACCTTCTCCTTCGGCACCTTGAGCGTCTTCGCCAGGGACTCGAAGACCTGTGCGGAGCGCATGCCGGGCCGCAGGATGAAGTCCTGCTTGTTCTTGGGGTTCACCAGGATCTCGAAGGCCGACTTCGCGGACATGTGCTTGGCCATCGTGTACGCGCCGGGCTGGATCTTGGACGCGCGCTGGTCCTTGTCCTCCCGGGCGACCTTGGTGAACGCCTCGACGCTCTTGGTGACCCCGACCCGCTTGAGTTCGTTGGCCATCTGCGGGGTGGCCCACCCCGGCTTGATCTCGACCACGAGCGAACCGGAACCGTTGCCGCTGTAGTCCGGCGGCGGGCCGAAACGGTCCTTCAGGAAACCGTAGGCCCAATAACCGCCGCCGCCGAGGATGGCGAGCACGACCACGAGGGCCAAGGAGACCGCACAACCGCTGCGGTTCTTCTTCTTGCGGCCCCGACCGCCGCGCCGCCCGCCGCGCGAACCGTCGTCCTTGCCCCGTCGCCGACTGCGCGGCTCCGACTCCATGCGCAGTCCGAGATCGCTCATGCCGTGGGCCTTTCAGAGTCGGAGACGGACCCGGCCGGAGCGGGAGGCACGGCCTGGCCCGGAGGACGTCCGGAACCTCGCTCGGTGTCGAGCGCGTTTTGCAGGATCACGATCGCGGCCGCCTGGTCGACGACCCCGCGGGCCTTCTTCGCCTTGACGCCGGAGGCCTGGAGCCCTCGGGTCGCGGTGACGGTGGTCAGTCGTTCGTCGACCATGCGCACCTCGATCGCCGGGTCGAGCCCGGCCACGAGTCGGCCGGCGAACAGCCGTGCCTTGGCCGCGGCCGCGCCCTCCTTGCCGGAGAGCGAACGCGGCAGCCCGACCACGACCTCGATCGCCTCGTACTCGGCGACGATCTCCAGGACTCGGGCCACGTCGCGCCGCCCGGCGGGCACGGTCTCCACCGGGGTTGCGATCAGTCCGTGCGGGTCGCTGGCCGCGACGCCGATGCGAACGTCTCCCACGTCGACCGCAATTCGTACTCCGCGTCTCAAGGTCGGCTCTCCGTCACAGACTCTGCGTCACTGACTATTCGGGCATGACGCCCCGGCATACAAGTCCCCCGGGGGTGCGGGAGTCCGGTTCCAGACTTCCACACCCACCGGGGGAACGAGGGTAGGGGACGACTCAGGATGTACGTTCGGCGACTGTCCGGGTGACCGCGGCCAGCGCGTCGGCCACCTTCGTCGGGTCCGAACCGCCGCCCTGGGCCACGTCGTCCTTGCCGCCGCCGCCTCCGCCGAGGGTCTGCGCCGCGACACGAACCAGCTCGCCGGCCTTGACGCCACGCTCGCGCGCGCCGTCGTTGGCGGCGACCACGACCATCGGCTTGCCGTTCACCACCGACACGACCGCGACCGCGGCCGGGCGGGTCGCGAGCCGGCCGCGTACATCCAGCGCCAGCTTGCGCAGGTCGTCGGGCGTGGTGCCGTCGGGCAGCCGGCCGACGGCCAGCGCCACGCCGTGCACGTCCTGCGCGCCGTCGGCCAGACCGGCGGCGGCCTGGAGCACCTGGGCACCGCGCAGCGCGGCGATCTCCTTCTCCGCGTCGCGCAGCTTGGCCATGATCGAGGCGACCCGCTCGGGCAGCTCCTCCGGCCGACCCTTCACCACGTCGGTGAGCTGGTTGACGATGGTGTGCTCGCGCGCCAGGAACTTGTACGCGTCGGCGCCCACCAGCGCCTCGACCCGACGCACACCGGCGCCGATCGAGGACTCGCCGAGCAGCTTGACCAGGCCCAGCTGTGCGGTGTTGTGCACGTGCGTGCCGCCGCACAGCTCCTTGGAGTAGTCCCCCATGGTGACCACACGGACCCGGTCGCCGTACTTCTCGCCGAACATCATCACGGCGCCCTGCTTCTTCGCCTCGTCCATCGACATCACCTCGGCGGTGACGTCGAGGTTGCGCGCGAGCACCTCGTTGATCTTTTGCTCGACGTCGGTGAGCACGCTGCCCGGCACCGCGCCCGGCGCGCCGAAGTCGAAGCGGAAGCGGCCCGGCGCGTTCTCCGAGCCGGCCTGCGCCGCGGTGGGGCCGAGCGCGTCGCGCAGCGCCTGGTGGGTCAGGTGCGTGGCGCTGTGCGCGCGGGCGATGGCGTTGCGCCGGTCGGTGTCGATCTGCGCCAGCGCCTTGGCGCCGACCACGACCTCGCCGACCTGGACCCGGCCGCGGTGCACGGTGACACCGGCGACGGGGGTCTGTACGTCGCGGACCTCGACCACGGCGCCGGTCTCGAGGCGGATGCGGCCGGTGTCGGCGAGCTGGCCGCCGCCCTCGGCGTAGAAGGGGGTGTGGTCGAGCACGACCTCGACCTCGTCGCCCTCCTGCGCGGCGGGCGCGGGCACGCCGTCGACGAGCAGGCCGACCACGGTCACCTCGTTGGCGGTGTCCAGGTAGCCGGTGAACACGGTGCCGCCGGCCGAGTCCGCGACCTCGCGGTACACGGACAGGTCGGCGAGGCCCTGCTTGCGCGCCTGCGCGTCCTTCTTGGCCCGCTGCCGCTGCTCGTTCATCAGCCGGCGGAAGCCGTCCTCGTCGACCGCCAGGCCCTGTTCGGCGGCGATCTCCAGGGTCAGGTCGATCGGGAAGCCCTCGGTGTCGTGCAGCAGGAACGCCACCTCGCCGGGGAGCACGCGCGAGCCCGCGCTCTTCGCCTTGACGATCGACTCGTCGAGCAGCGCGGTGCCTTCCTGGAGCCGGGCCAGGAAGCGCTTCTCCTCGGCCACCGAGACCGCGTCGATGCGCTCGGCGTCCTCGACCAGGTTCGGGTACTGCGGACCCATCGCCTTGATCGTGGTCTCGACCAGGTCGTGCAACGTCGCGCCCTCGGCGCCCATCAGCCGCATGTTGCGGATCGCCCGGCGCATCATCCGGCGCAGCACGTAGCCGCGGCCCTCGTTGCCCGGCACCACGCCGTCGCCGATCAGCATCACGGCGGTGCGCACGTGGTCGGCCACCACGCGCAGCGACACGTCGGTGGTGTGGTCCTGCCCGTAGACCTTGCCGGTGAGTTCGGCGGCGCGGTCCAGGATCATCCGCGAGGTGTCGATCTCGTACAGGTTGTCGACGCCCTGGAGAATGCACGCCAGGCGCTCCAGGCCGAGCCCGGTGTCGATGTTCTTCGCGGGCAGGTCACCCAGGATCGGGTAGTCGTCCTTGCCGGTGCCGGCGCCGCGCTCGAACTGCATGAAGACCAGGTTCCAGATCTCCAGGTAGCGCTCGCCGTTGACCGCCGGGCCGCCCTCCTCGCCGTACGCGGGGCCGCGGTCGTAGTTGATCTCCGAGCACGGGCCGCACGGTCCCGGCACGCCCATCGACCAGAAGTTCTCCGACTTGCCCAGGCGTTGGATGCGCTCGGGGGGCACGCCGATGACGTCGCGCCAGATGCGTTCGGCCTCGTCGTCGTCGAGGTAGACGGTGATCCACAACTTCTCCGGGTCGAGCCCGTAGCCGCCGTCGGCGACCGAGTTGGTCAGCAACTCCCAGGCGAGCGCGATCGCGCCCTCCTTGAAGTAGTCGCCGAACGAGAAGTTGCCGCACATCTGGAAGAACGAGCCGTGCCGGGTGGTCTTGCCGACCTCCTCGATGTCCAGCGTGCGCACACACTTCTGCACGCTGGTGGCCCGCTTGAAGCTCGGCTTGACCTCGCCCAGGAAGTAGGGCTTGAACGGCACCATGCCGGCGTTCACCAGGAGCAGCGTGGGGTCGTCCGCGACCAGCGACGCCGACGGGACGACGGTGTGTCCGCGTTCTTCGAAAAAGCGCAGCCAGCGCTTGCGGATCTCTGCCGACTCCATCAGGTGCCGTCCCTTCGGTCGTACCGTGCCTTGCCTTCGTACAGCTCGCGCGGGTCGTAGTGCTCCCGCCCGTCGTGCCGGTGCTCGTGCGGCTCGCGCGCGCCGGGCAGTATCCGCCGGCTCGGGGCGGGCGGCAGGGCCGCGGCGGCGACGTCGGCGCCGATCGCCCGGTACAACTCCTGCTCGCGCTCCGCCATGCCCGCGCGGACCTCGTCCGCGAAGTACTTGATCGCCTCGCCGATGCCCGTGACATTGTCGGCGACGCCCTCGGGCGTGTACTTGTATGCCTTGTCCTTGACCTTGCGCGCGGCCCAGACGCCGGCGCCGGCGCCGACCGCGATCCAGAACAGTCTCGCCATCGGTCAGCCCCTCCCGCGCATGCTGCGTTGCCGTGCGACCTTCTGCGCCTTCGCCGCGGTACGCACCCGGCGGCTGAGCTCGGCGCGCTGCTGCGCGGACAGCGCGCGGCGCACACCGTAGCTGAACGCGGCGGTCTTCACGAGTGGCCCGCCGAGCGTGGCGGCGACCGTGGAGGACAGCGCGGTGGCGTTCGTGGTCATGGTCTGCACGTTGCCCGCGATCTGGTCGACGCGGCCCATCTGGGCGTTGGTCGCCCGGACCGTCTCGGTGACCTCGTCGAGCAGCGGGACCGCCCGGTCCGCCACCCCTGCGACCAGGGTCGTGGCCTCCTTGAGCACCTTCGCCAGCTTCACCAGAGCCACCGCGAGAAAGGCGACCAGGATCGCCCAGAAAACGGCGATGATCATCAGCGCGACTTCGCCACCCGACACCGTCATGCGCTCCTTGATGAGTGGGATCAGTCGAGGCGGCGGATACGCGTCGCCCACCTCGGAAAACCCGACCCTACCGCGACCGCGCGGGTCCCCTCGTCCGAGGAAACCCGCGCGGTGGGCGTGGCGTGTGTCGCGACCCGGTGTCGTGTGTGGATCGACCTTCGGTGTCGGTTTGTCGATGTCGTCGATCAGCGGGAGTAGTACTCCACGACCAGCTGCTCGTCGCAGATCACCGGGACCTCGCGGCGCTGCGGGAGACGGTCGAGGCGGGCCATCAGCTTGTCGAGGCGGGCCTCGATGTAGCGCGGGGTCTCGGCGGCGGCGAAACCGCCGGCCTGGACCACCTGGAACAGCGGCTTGGCGCGGCTGCGCTCGCGCACGGCGACCACGTCGTCGGGCTTGAGGCGGTAGGAGGGCTTGTCCACCTTGCCGCCGTTGACCTCGATGTGGCCGTGGGTGACCATCTGCCGCGCCTGGTAGACGGTGCGCGCGAAGCCGGCCCGGAGCACGAAGGCATCCAGGCGGCGCTCGAGGTCGACCACCAACTCGTCGCCGGTCTTGCCGGCGTGCTTGTTGGCGCGGTCGAACGCGGCCCGCATCTGGACCTCGGAGATGTCGTACTGGAAGCGCAGGCGCTGCTTCTCCATCAGCCGGGTCTTGTAGTCGGAGGTCTGCTTGCGACCGCGGCCGTGCTCGCCCGGCGGGTAGGGCCGGTTCTCCAGGTACTTGGCGGCCTTGGGGGTGAGCGCCACTCCGAGCGCGCGGCTGCGGCGGATCTTGGGGCGCGTCTGGTTGGTCAAGGTCGGGTCCTCCGTGCAGGGCCGTTCGGGCGGTTCGGGTGGTCGGGGCGATGCGGGTGTGGCCGGTCCGGTCGTGGGTCGAGGCGCCGGGCCGGAGCGGTGGGCCGCCGGTCGGGCCGTCTTGCCAAGATCGGGGGACTTAGGTAAGCCTAACCTTAACGAAGACGCGGCCGGTAGCCCACTCGGGGGTCGCAAACGAGCGCCGTACCTGAGCGCCACACCTGGAGGACGCCATGTCTGTTCCCACCGAGGCCAACGCCGGGCGCACCGATGTCTCTTCCCGGCGACCGCGCACCGCCGAGCGGGCCCGCACCCTGGCCGCCCACGCCGGGTCGGCCACCCTGGACCTGCCCGGCGACCGGGAGGAGCATGTGATCCCCGCCGCACGGGCCGTAGAGGCCGACGGCTCGCTGCTGCTGCTCGTCCCGAGCGAGACCGCCGCGGTGGTGCTGACGTCCCACGACGACGTGGCCGCCGTGCTGCACCTGGTCGACGTCGCGCCGGTGGCCGTGCCGCACCGGGTCCGGGCGCACTGCTGGATCGCGGGCTGGCTGAGCATCCCCACCGGCCCCGACGCCGAGCGCGCCGCCGCGCTGTTGGCCGAGGCGGCTCCCGACCCCACCGCGTCCGAGCGCGCCGGGACGGTCGTGCGGCTGGAGGTCGGCGAGGTGCTGGTCGACGACCTGTGGGGCACCGGGCACGTCGAGCCCGACGACTACGCCGACGCCGCGCCCGACCCGCTGGCCGGGCACGAGGCCGAACTGCTCCAGCACCTGGCCGCGGCGCACGGCGACGACCTGTACCGGCTGGCGATCGTGGCGGGCGCGCCGGCCTGCGCGGACCGGGTGGCGCCGGTGTCGCTGGACCGACATGGCATCCGGTTGCGCACCGGCGGCCCGGACCGCACCTGTGACGTGCGCTTCGAATTCGAGCACCCGGTGGCCGACCCGACGGAGTTGGGCGGCGCACTGCGCCGGCTGCTGCACGGGGTGCACGGGGAGAGCTGAGGCTTTGGCCGGCCGCTTCGGGGGCGGTCGTCCGGCTCGCGCATCTCGCGCGAGGTGTTTCGGCGCGGGCTTCGTCCGCCGATCCCGCCGGCCCGTGGCCTCGCATGATGCGGCGCCCGCCGGGCAGTCTCCTCCTTCGTGATCGGCCGTGCCGGGCCGGGCCCCGGTCGGGAACCGGCTAACGTTTCCGGTCGCGGCACCGGGTGGCGATCCACCCGGACGGATCGCCACGGCCGACCGGTCGACGGTGCCGCCAGCGCGAGCCGGATCGCGGCGGGAACGGCGGAAGGGACGACACGGGGTGTCGGAGCAGCACTCGCGACACGAACCGGAGGGATCGGCGGACGAGGTCGGCCGCGCCCATCCGGGCCCTCGCGCGCCCTGGGAGCCGGAGCGGCCGGCGACACCGCGATCCGGCGCCAGCCCGTGGCAGGACCGGCTGCGCACCCAGCTGCGGTTCAGCGGACACACCGCGAGCATCCCGATCGTGCCCGCCCCGGAGAAGCCCGAGGCCGGCCCCTCGGTCCCGCGCGTACTCGATCTCGCGCTGCGCACCGGCGAGTTGCTGCTGGCCAGCGGCGAGGGCGGGGAGGACGTCGAGGCGGCGATGCTCGGCATCACCGACGCGTACGGCCTGGAACGCTGCCAGCCCAATGTGACCTTCGTCGCGATCACCCTGTCCTACCAGCCCTCGCTGGTCGAACCGCCGGTCACGGGCGAGCGCGTGGTGCGCCGCCGCGCCGTCGACTACACCCGGCTCGACGAGGCACACCAACTGGTCGAGGCGATCACCCGATCCGAGTTGACCCTGGAGGAGGCGTACCACCGCCTCGCCGACATCCGCCGCAACCGACACCCGTACCCGCGCCCGCTGTTGCTGCTGTCCGCGGGGCTGATCGCGGCCTTCGCGAGCGTGATGGTCGGCGGTGGACCGATCGTGGCCGTCGCGGCCTGCGTCGCGGCGCTGATCGGCGAGCGGTTGGCGCAGCTGCTCGCCGAGCGCGGCGTCCCGGAGTTCTACCAGTTCGTGCTCGCCTCGATGCCGGCCGCCGCGATCACGGTGGTGATGATCAAACTCGGCGCGGGGATCAACCCGTACGCCGTGGTCACCGGCGGGCTGTTCGCGCTGCTGCCGGGGCGGGCCCTGGTCGCCGCCGTACAGGACGGGCTGACCGGCTTCTACATCACCGCCGCAGCCCGGTTGCTGGAGGTCTTCTACCTGATCGTCGGCATCATCGTGGGCATCTCGATCGTGCTGTACATCGGCGACCAGGTGGGCGTGAAATTCACCGTCGAGGGGACGTTCAACCTCAACGACAACCCCCGCATCGTGCAACTCCTCGCGGCGGGCGGGGTGTCGCTGACCTTCGCGGTGCTGGTCCAGGTACGTCGGGTGCTGCTGCCGATGGCGGCGGCCGGCGGGGCGGTCGGCTGGGCGGTGTTCCAGGTGCTGCGCGAGGCCGGCGCCGCACCGGTCCTGGCCACGGCGGTGGCCACCGGGCTGCTCGGGCTGCTCGGACAGTTGCTCGCCCGGTGGCACGGGACGTCGGCGCTGCCGTACGTGATCCCGGCGATCGGCCCGATGTTGCCGGGCAGCGCGATGTATCAGGGCATGCTCGGCCTGGCCCTCGGCCACACGGACAGCGGCTGGCGCAGCCTGGTGAACGCGGCGTCCCTGGCCCTGGCGCTCGCGGCGGGCGTCAACGTCGGCTCCGAGGCGGCCCGCTTCGTCCTGCCTTCCCCGCCGCCGCGCACGGGCCGCGAAATGCGCCCGGCATCGAAGCGCACCCGGGGCTTCTGACTGACGGAGGCGGCGGGGGTGCGGGCGCGCGGGCGACCGGGTTGCGGGGGGCGGCCGGCTCGGCGACACCCACCGGCGCTCGCGGGGCCGGGCGACCGGGGCCACAGCCGCGGGTGCCACAACGTGAACTCCGGCAACACACCGCCCTACGGACCCGCCGGGTGTCTCGACGACGCCGAGGAGCGTGCACACCGGTTCGGCGACGGTGGGTGTCGGCCAAGTCCGCGTAGCTGCCGCGAGGTGCTCGGGGCAGGGTCGCGGGCGAACGACCCACGGGGCCAGTGCACTCGGTCGCGGTCGCAGGGGGCAGGGCCGCCGGCGCTGTCGCGGTCGCAGGCGCGGGGGCACGGTCGCAGGCGCTGTCCCGATCGCGGTCGCAGGCGCAGACGCGGGGGCACGGTCGCGGGCGCAGGGTCGCGGGCGCGGTCGCGGGCGCGGGCGCGGGCAGACATCAAGGCGCTCGGGGACGCCCACGGTCGCGGGTGCAGGCGCAGGCGTCGACCCGGTCGCGAGCGTAGGCGGCCGAGGGCATGGTGCGCGTGATTGCCATCGCGGGCGGGCGCTCATGCGGGCCGGGTTCGAGTGAACAGGGGCGTGCTCCTGACAAGCGGGCGCGACGGCGGGGGCAAGTCTGTACGCGTGCATGGACGTTGGCGGGGCGTGGACGTCGGCGCGGGCACGCACGTAATCGTCGGCGTGAACATGCCCATCGTCGCGGAGCTGGACGTCAGCGCGTGCCGGGCGTCCGCGTCGGCGCCCGTGACCGTGCCCGCGTTGGCGTGCGCGTCGGCGTTGGCGTTGCCGTCGGCGCCCGTGTCCACGTCGGCGTCGGCACGCCCATCGGCGCGGAACGGGACGTGAGCGCGTGCCGGGCGTCCGCGTCGGCGCCCGTGTCCGCAGCGGCGGGAACGACCCGGGTGGTGGGGGCGTTCGGGTTTTGGGGCTGTGGTCGTGGAGGCCCCGCTTCGACGCGAGTGGGCCTGGCTGCCGGGGCCACGCCGACAGCATGGAGGGCTCCGCATGCCGGACGCGCACGCATCCAACGGGCCGTTCGCCGCGCTGCGCAGGTGGTCGCCGCCGCGTGACACGCCTGTGCGCGCGGTTGTCCTGGTCCTGCCCGGTGGCCGGGCGTACGGTCGGCAACCCGCCTCCACCCGCAACCTGGCCTATCGACGCATGGTGCCGATAGCCCGCTCCGTACACCGCGCGACCCACGCGGCGGGCGCCGAGACATGGCTGCTGCGCTACCGGGTGCGCGGCTGGAACGAACCCGATCGCGACCCGGTCCAGGACGCGTGGTGGGCCCTCGACGGCATCCGTGCCCGATACCCCGACGCCGAGGTCACCCTCGTCGGCCACTCGATGGGCGGCCGCACCGCGTTGCGGGTGGCCGGCCACGACAGCGTGCGTACGATCTGCGCGCTGGCGCCCTGGATCGAGGACGACGAACCGTACGCACAACTCGCCGGCCGGGACCTGGTCGTGGTACACGGCACGGCCGACCACACCACGAGCCCGAAGGCCTCGCACCGCTACGCGCTGGCCGCGCGCGAAGTCTCCGATCGTGTCTGCCGATTCGAACTCCCCGACGGCCACGCAATGATGCGCCGCGCACCGGCCTGGACCGAACTGGTCCGGCGCACCGTGGTGGGCGCGGTCACCGGCCGCCTGGACCCCGAGATCGCCCGCGCCATGCGAACACCGGCCCCGGACGGCCTCCGCGCCCCCGCGATCGGCGCGAGCGGCTAGTGCTCTGACCGCGTAGGTTCGCCGGGTTGTGCAGCCGCCGGCCGCGCTTTGTCCTCATCGCCGGACGGACCGGCAACCATCCGGGCACACCACCAACGGCTCACGGTCACATAGAGCCAGGGTCGGCATGCAGGGACAGGGCCGCGACGTCGCCGCCGAAGCCCACCACGAGCGAGCCTTCCGGGGTCACGGTCAGCGCATGGACCGGCGCGGGGAACACCAGCTCCCGGCCGATCCGCCGCCCGGCAGCCGGCTCCCACAGGCACACCGTTCCATCCGAACCACCGGTGACGACCCTGAGTTCTCCACCGATCACCGCGGTCTCCACCGCGGACACAGTGCCATCGTGGCCGACCAGCCTGCCGACTTCCCGTCCCATGACCAGGTCCCATACGCGCACGGTGGCGTCGTAACCTGCCGTGATCGCGTGGGCTCGGCCGCCGACGATCGCTGTCGCGACCGCCCACGCCTCGCCGTCGTGGCCCGGCAGAGGCTCCCCGACCGATTGTCCCGTGGTCAGGTCCCACTGCCAGACCGAGCCGCCGCTCATACAGCCCACCGCATGGGGTCTGTCATCGATCACCAGCGTGTCGATGGCCATCAGGAAGTCGTCGTGTCCGGTGAGTTCGCCGACCTGTTCCCCACCGACCAGATCCCAGACCCGCACGGACACGTCGTCGTCGCCGGCGAGCACACACGGTCGCCCGTGGATGACAGCGGTGCCCAGACACCACACCTCACCGTTGATCCCCGGCAGCTCGCCCGTCTGCTGTCGGGTGGCCAAGTCCCACGCGCGTACCGCCCAGTCGCCGGCCGTGACGACGTACGTTCGACCGTTCACGACCTCCGTCGCCACCGCCCACACTCTGCCGTCGAGGTCGCTCATGGGTCCGCCGACCGGCCGGCCGGTCTCAAGGTCCCGCACCCGGACAGTCTGGTCCTTGCTGCCGGTGACCACGACCTGGCGGCCATCCGAGACGGTTGCCACCACCGCGTCAACACCGCCGGTGTGACCCGACGGGTTCATCCGGAAGTGCCGGTCACTCTGCGCGCCGGTGGACCAAAGCACCCGCCATGGCTCGGCGAAGACATCTTCCACCGGCACGGCGGCTATCCGCGTGGACAACTCCCGGTCCCCGTACCGAGCCGCGTCCAGGGCCAGCAGTTGCCGCCGCACCCACGGTGGCACGTCCCGGTGGACGTCCACCGACGCCCGGTAAACCGCAGCCATGAGTCGCGCATCAGAAGTCGCATCGGAAGCCGGCAACCCCATAACCCGCTCCGGATCAGCGTTCACCAACCATCGCAGGTCCGTCCACCACCCTTCCGCCCCCGACGGATCCGATGCCGAAGCAGTCATACGAACCTCGTCACTCACGGCCGAAACTCTAGTGCTGTGACCGGATTGGTTCGTGGTGTCGGTGTGTCGCCGGTGCTGTCGGGTGAAGTCTCGCCCGACCGCCACCCGGCCACCTACACACGCACCCACGGCGTCACGTACTTCCATGGCTGTTACTCCATGGGCGACGACACGTTGTGGGGCGTGAACCGCAGGCGGAAGGGCATCACGCCGACCTGGGCGGCCCTGCGCTCGATCCGCGCGGCTCGACCCGACGGCGCACCCCGACGCCCTCGCCGCACAGCGCAGGGAACGCGCACGCATCCGCAGCGAGAAGGGCATCCGTTGAGGCGGACGCCACCTCGACAACGCCGCATGATCCACCAACCCGGCGAACGTTTCCGGTCACAGCACTGGCTAGGACGTGGCTGCAGGCCCCGTCATTCGGCGCCGATCGCGGTCAGGACGTCGGTGCAAGCGGCGGTGCGCGCTGGCCAGACCGCCGCGACGACGCCCACGACGACCCCCAGGGCGAGGAATCCGGCGACGCCGGCCCAGGGCACGACCAGGACCAGATTCGGCAACTTGTCGCGCAGCGTGCCCAGGATCCCCCAGGCCAGGAACGCCCCGACCAGCAGCCCGAGCACCGCACCGAACACCGAGATGACCGTCGACTCGACCCGGACCATCGTGCGCACCCGCGAGCGGTCCAGCCCGATCGCGCGCAACATGCCGATCTCCCGGCGGCGTTCGAACACCGACATGGCCAAGGTGTTGATCACCCCGAGCACCGCGATCAGCACCGCCATGGCCAGCAACCCGTACATGATGTTGAGCAGCAGGTCGACCGTGCGACTGAAGGACTTCCGGATGGCTGCACGATCCTCCACCTGCACGAGCGGGTTGTCGCCGATCGCACGCTCGATCGCCCGCGTGGTCGCGGCGCTGCCGCCGCCCTCGACGCGCACCATGATCGAACGGATGTCGCGGTCGACCGTGTGCCGCTCCAGCAGCGCGGCCGGCACCGTCACCTTGGTCAACTGTTCGAGGTCGCCCTGGATGCCGCCGATCTTGACGGTGCCCCGGGCGCCGTCGGGGTAGCCGATCGGGATCACCGAGCCGACGCCCCATCCCCGCCGCTTGGCGATGTCCGCGCTGATCAGGATCTCGCCGCGGCGCAGCGCGTCGGCGGCGGCGGTACGGCTGCCGGTCTCGGGCGCGGCGAGGCCGTCGAAGTCGATCAGGTGCTCGATGCCCTTGGGGTCCACTCCGATCACCGCCGCCTCGTGGCCGTCCAGCAGCACCGAGTCCCGGATCAGCGGCGAGATCGCGGTGATCCCGGGCACGCGGGCGACGGCGGCGGGCACGCCGGCGTCGAGCGAGGCGCCGTTGACCGTGCCGATCCGGTAGTCCGCGGCGATCTCGGCGATCGCCCGTTCCTCGACGGCCTGCCGGATCGACGCGCCGAGCATGGTCAGGCCGGCGATCAGGGACAGGCCGATGGTCAGCGCGGACGCGGTGGCGGCGGTACGTCGGGGATTGCGTACCGCGTTGCGCCGGGCCAGCCGACCGGCCACGCCGAACACACGATCCAGCAGCGGAGTACCCACGGCGATGGCGGGTCGGGCCAGCGACGGGGTGAGCACGAGGACGCCGATCAACAGCAGGAACGCACCGAGCGCGACCGGGACCCGGCCGCTGTCGCCGGCCGCCGAACGCCCGTACACGGTGAGCGCCGCACCGACCGCCGTCACCAGCGCCCCCAGCGCACCGCGGCCGCGCAGTCCGCCGCGGCCCGCCGGTCGCTCCACCGCGTTCAGCGCGGCGACCGGGGGGATCCGGGACGCCCGCCGAGCGGGCAACCACGCGGCGAGGAGGGTGACCGCGCCGCCCACGAGCAACGCGACCGCGATCGTACGGCCCTCCACGATCAGCGGGCCGGCAGGCAGGTGTGCGCCGAATCGTTCCAGCAGCGCCCGGAGCGCACCGGCCAGCGCGATGCCGGTGGTGAAGCCGAGCAGAGAGGCGATCACGGCGACGGCCGCGGCCTCGAAAAGCACGATCCGGGTGACTTGTCCGCTGCGGGCGCCGACCGCGCGCAACAGGGCCAGTTCGCGGGTGCGTTGGGCGACCAGCATGGTGAAGGTGTTGGCGATGATGAACGTCGCGACGAACAGCGCGATGCCGGCGAACGCGAGCAGCGCGATCGTCATCTGCCGGGTGCCGGCCTCGATCATGTCCACCTGCTCGCGGGCGAGCGTACGTCCGGAGGCGACCCGCAGATTGTCCGCGTCCGGCACCACCCGCCGGGCCGCGGCGCGCAACGCCGCCTCGCTCGTACCGGGAACCGGGACCAGGTCGATCTCGGCGTAGCGCCCCGGCTCGAGCAGCAGCCGCTGTGCGGTCGCGGTCTCGAACAGCACGAGCGAACCACCCGACGACACGCGCGGATCGTCGGTCGCGAACACCCCGGTCAACCGGGCCGCGATCATCGGCCCGCCGAGCGCGACGCGCACGGTGTCGCCGACCCGGAAGCCGCCCTTGTCCGCGGTCCGCACGTCGAGCGCGATCTCGGCGGCGGCGGCCGGTCCGCGCCCGGACCGCATCGGAAAGCGGGGATCGGTGCCGTCGCCGACCGGCGCGAAGTTCGTCCCGATCGTCGTCCACCCCGATCCGAGCAGGTCACCGTGCCGGTCCACCACGCCGGTGAACCCCTCCAGCACACCACGCGCCCGCGCGACACCGGGCAGCGCGCGCAACCGGGCGAGGGTTTCGTCGGTGAGCGTGGGTTCGGGCCGACCGTGCGCGCGCGAGCCGGTGCGGTCGACGTTGTCGTCCAGGACGGCGACGGACACGTCCGCGAAGCTCTTGGAAGCGGTGTTCTTGAACGCCCGCCCCAGGGTGTCCGACAGGACGAGCGTGCCCACGACGAACGCCACACCGAGCAACACCGCGACGGCGGTCATCGCCAATCTGGTCCGGTGTGCAACGACATTGCGCAGCGCGAAACGAAACACGGGCAACTCCAGGAGGACCGGGCACGAACAGCGGAATCCCGCTCATCCTCACCCGCCCCCACCAGCGCGGACGTCCCCCACCGGTAGCCCTCCGCACCCCCCGATCCATCCCCCTGAAGCCCGACCCGACCCCCAAAAGACGGACCCCACACGCCACCCGGACGCACGTCCCGAACGCGTCCCGACGCCGGACGGAGCCACCGAAGCGGCACTCGGGGGGAACAGCACGGCGCGCGGTCGCGTAGGCGCCATGGGGCCGCCGCGCGCAACGGCTCGCCGCACACCGCCGTCCCATGACAGCCCGCACGCAGTCCGGGCCGACCGCGTGCGCCGACACGGGCCTTCTCCGCGAGGTCCGCGCCATCCGGGACGCCCCACCCGGAACGACTCACCTCGCGTAGGCACCTCCACCACACCGATCACCCGACGCGCATCGCCCCACGCGTATGGGGTGGTCGCGGGTCGGTCCAAGGGCGCCCGCGAACGCGCACGCCCACCGTCGCAGGAGGCGGGTGCGAGTGTGTCCTCCCGCCGCGCCGGGCGGGGGCGCCTTCACCTCTGTCGGGGCGGGCGGGGGCCCTTCCCGCCGCGACAAGGGTGCGCGGGGTGGGGTGGAGTCCTCGCGTCGGTCAGGACTTCGGCGGGGTCGGCGTGTTCAGGCGCGTGCGGAGCCACGTGGTGATGTCGGCGTAGCGGGCCTCGGCGCCGTGGCGGGTGGGCTCGTAGTAGGTGCGGCCATGGATGGCGTCGGGCGCGTATTGCTGCGCCGCCACGCCGTCGGGGTCGTCGTGCGGGTAGAGGTAGCCCTGCGCGTGGCCGAGTTTGGCGGCGCCCTTGTAGTGCCCGTCCCGCAGGTGCGGCGGGACGGGACCGGCCAGCCCCTTCCGGACGTCGGCGAGCGCGGCGTCGATCGCCAGGTAGGCCGCGTTCGACTTGGGTGCGAGGGCGAGGTGGATGACCGCCTGGGACAGCGTGATCCGCGCCTCGGGGAAGCCGATCAGCGCGACCGCCTGCGCGGCGGCCACGGCGACCTGGATCGCGGTGGGATCGGCCATCCCGATGTCCTCGCTCGCCGAGATCATCAACCGCCGGGCGATGAAGCGCGGATCCTCCCCCGCCTCCACCATCCGCGCGAGGTAGTGCAGCGCGGCGTCCACGTCCGAGCCCCGGATCGACTTGATCAACGCGCTCGCCACGTCGTAGTGCTGATCCCCGTCCCGGTCGTACCGCACCGCCGCCCGGTCCACGGCGCTCTCCAACGTGGCCAGGGTGATCGATTCCTCGCCCTTGTCGGCGGCCGACCCCGCACCCGCCTCCAACGCGGTCAGGACACGCCGCGCGTCACCACCCGCGATTCGCAGCAGGTGCTCCTCGGCGTCGGAGTCGAGGGTGAGCGTCCCGGCCAGGCCCCGTTCGTCGGTGAGCGCGCGCTGCACCACCTCGCGCAGGTCGTCGTCGGTCAACGACTCCAGGGTCAGCAGGAGCGACCGGGACAGCAGCGGGCTGATGATCGAGAAGTACGGGTTCTCGGTGGTCGCCGCGATCAGCGTCACCCATCGGTTCTCCACGGCCGGCAGCAACGAATCCTGCTGGGCCTTGGAAAAGCGGTGGATCTCGTCGAGGAAGAGCACCGTGTCCCGCCCCTGGGAGCCGGCGTGCCGACGCGCGTCCTCGATCACCGCGCGCACTTCCTTGACGCCCGCCGTGATCGCGGACAGTTCCACGAACCGCTGACGGGTGACATGGCTGACCACATAGGCGAGCGTGGTCTTGCCGGTACCGGGCGGTCCCCACAAAATCACCGAACTCGGCGCGGTGACCCGACTCTCCGACGCCACGAGCCGACGCAACGGCGACCCTTCACCCAGCAGGTGCCGCTGCCCGACCACCTCGTCCAGATCACGCGGCCGCATCCGCACGGCAAGCGGCGCAAGCGAGGGGTCCTTGGCCTGCCGCGCCTCGGCGGCAGCAGTAAAAAGATCGGCATCCACCCAACGACCCTAACCCGCACCCCCGACCCCAACCCCGACGGCAGCCACTCACGAAAACCCCCGGCACGCCCCGAGGCCATCCGGCCCGAACGGGCAAGGACCGGCAACAATCCGAACCAGGCTTCGCGATGCCCACAGACCGAGGCGGGTCGCGGGCAATCCAACGGCTTGCGATCCCCGGCACCGGCGGCGGCAGAGCTGGAGGACGACCGGATCGACGCCACCGGCGAGACTTCTCGAATGGGCCGGGTACCCGCACGCCCGTTTTACTTCGGTTGCGGGCCGCCGCTCCGGGACCGGGTCCGTCCCGAGGCATCGGCCGCCGCCGGCGCGCGGGGCTCCGAGACCGGGGCTCCCGACGAGACAACTGCATTACTCAACGAAACCCGGCCGGCAACGGCGGAAAAGGCGGGCGCCCAGGTCGAGTCCACCGTGGAACCTGCAGGGGTGGCCCGGGCGCTCCCAACGCGCACGCCGCACCTTTGGCCCCGGGTGGCCGGTCCGAGGCCGGTCCGAGTCGATGATGGGCCGCCGCCGGCGTGCGGGGCTCCAAGACCCGGGGCTCCCGACGAGACAAACGCATTGCTCACCGAAAACCGGCCGGCACCGGGGGCAGGGAGGGGCTCGGGTCGAGTTCGCCGGGAGCGTTCCCAAGTGGGTCGGGGCATTTCGGGGGCGTTTGGGAAGAGGGTTGGGGTCCGGAACCGGATCTCGGCGGGTGGTTGGTGGGCTTCGAGCTTCGGTGACCTGCGGTTTTGCGTGGCCGGGGTGAAAAGTCGGGCGCCGAGTGCCGGTTTCGTATGCTGCGCCTCTCTCAACACCGGAACGGAGACCGAAGCCACCCGATCGGAGCCGACTTCGAGCGCTGCGACTACCCAAAGGCCGTCGAGAAGACCAAAAGTGCCCAGCAGAGGCCAAACCCGGATCCCGAGACGCCCCAAACAATCCTCACCTACACTGACCTGCAGTTTTCTCTCGCACCGAGGCAACAGCACCCCACGCAATCCAGGTTCGTGAACCTTCGTCACCCACACGCCCACCGCCCGCCGGAAACACCCGGCCCCCTCACGAAGAAGGCACCCCGGAGGACTCAACCCGACCACCCACCCTGCCCGCCGCCGGCCGGTTTTCACCGACCAACACACCCGCCCCACCGAAACCCCAAGTCTCGAAGCCCCGCACGCCGGCGGCGGCCCACCACCGACTCAGACAGACCCCGCACCAGCCACCCGCCACCGCAAGCGCAACGCCCGCCGAAAGCACTCGACCCCCTCGGGAAGGCTCCTCGGCAGACTCGACCCGAGCACCCACCCGCTCCCCCCGCTGCCGGCCGGTTTTCACCGACCAACACACCCGCCTCACCGGAAACCCCAAGTCCCGAAGCCCCGAGCGCTGGCGGCGGCCCATCACCGACTCTGGCCAGCCCCGCACCAGCCACCCGCCACCGCAAGCGCAACGCCCGTCGCCCGTCGCCCTCGCGTCGCCCCGCCCCCGCATTGCCCCCGCACTGCCCCGGCGCGTGTCGCGATTCGGGCCGGATGGCGCGACGGCCCGACGCCGGCCCGGGGGTTCGCCGGTGGCGTGGGTCAGCGTAGGACGCCGGCTGATTTGGCTGTTTGGAGCCATTCGGGGAATTCGTTCATCAGGTTGTCGTAGAGCGTGGCGTCGGGCATGCGGCGGGGGTCGGCGCCTGCTTCGAAGAAGCCTGCGTTGTCGACCACGCGGTACTTCGGGGCGGGCAGGTCGTCGAGGCGGTGCAGGAAGCGGAATTCGTCTCGGCCGAAGCCGATGAACTGCCAGAAGATGGGCAGTTCGGCCGCCTTGCACAGAGCCTTCTCGGCGGCCTTGGCGTTGTTCGGCGCGCCGTCGGTCTGGAAGATCACGAAGGCCGGGTCGGTCGCGCCGCACGAGCGGTAGTGCGCGATCACCGCCTCCATCGCGGACACGTAGTCGGTGGTGCCCATGTGGCCGAGCTTCTTGTGCAGCGCGGCGATGCGGCCGCCGTAGTTGTCCAGCGAGATCTCCTCGGCCGCGTAGGCCTTCGTGTCGAAGAAGATCACCGGCACCGTGCCGTCGTCGTCGAAGTGCGCGGCTGCGGCCAACACCCGGTCGGCGAGCGCCTGGACGCTGCCGTTCTTGTAGAACGGCGCCATGCTGCCCGAGCGGTCGAGCACCAGATAGACCGCCGCCCGCACACCGGCCAGCCTGTTCTTCTCCAGGCTGACCCCGGCCGCCTTGTAGAGGCTGACCAGGCCGGGCGCGGAACGCTCGATCTTGTCGAGGCTGACCGCCGAGCCGCTGCCGCTGCGCACGGTGGCCGAGGGTGTCGCGCCGACCGGAGGCGGAGCCGCCGGGGCCGGTGCAGGCTTCGACTTCTTGCGACCGAACAGCGAGAAGGGCATGGCGAGGCTCCCAGCAGTCGAACGAGTCGGGTGGCCGCCCCCTCCCGGGGGCTTCCCGCGCCTACGCTCCCAGATGCCCCACCCCCACGAACAGGGGCAGATCCCTCACGAATCGGCCATGTCGCACCCCGCCCGCCCGCGCCGAACCCGGTCGGCCGTCCACCCCGGCGGCACCACCACCACCTCGCCCACGTCCCCGGCCCACATCACCTGCGGCCCGAACGCCTCGGCCAGCGCCACCACCGCCCGCTCCACCGCACCCTCCCCCGGAGCCCGGCAGGTCAGCCCGGACGCCGGCTCGTCGGCGCCGATCCGCTTGCGCTCACCCGCGACCGCCAGCGCGAGGCCGCCCAGATGATCGCCGTCACCACCCCCGGGCCGCTCCGGGAGCGGATCGGTCACCTCCGCGCCGTCGACCCACAGACTGAACCAGCAGCGCGCCGACAACCCTTCGCCCCGCAACACCCCCAACAGATCGCCGACTTGCGGATACGACGCGGCGCGCGCCTCCTCCAGGAGGTCGGCCGGCACGGGCGTGCCGAACGACTCGACGAACTCCAGGCCTCCCTCGCCGTCGGTGAACCACCGCAGCGGATTGATATGCACGGTGTGGCTCATGCGACCTCCCGATTCGAGCCCCGACCTCGACCCGCTCCAGCATCCCGCCCGCCTCCGACATGCGAGGCGACCCGAACCCCCGCCCCGGCCTCGGCACCGGCCCCCGCCTCCACGGCAACGGGCGCACCACCTCCGCCCGTTGCACCGTCGCCGGCCTCGCCGCTCGCCGCCCGCTCCAGTGCCGCCGCGCGCCGCCGCCGCGACGCGTAGAACCACTCCTGCCATTCCCGCGTGCCCTCGATCGCCTGTACGCGCGCCATCGCGTACAACCGCACCGGCGGCGAGCCGCGATATCGCATGTTGGCCATCGTCCCGTCGGGCTCGGTCAGGAAGCGCCCGATGGCGCCCTGCGTCCAGCCGCGCCCCAGCACGGTCGACCGCGTCACGTACTCCGCCGGCGCCCGCCGCTTGGTCAAGTCCACCGCCATGTCGGCCTCCCCTAGGTAGTGCGAGCCGATCTCGGCGACCGGCTCGGCTTCCAAGGTAGGCATCGATGCCCGTGCTTGCTTCCCTCCTGTGCAGAAGCGTTTTTCCTACGTCCGCTCCCGTCTCCACACGCCCCCACCTCCGCACGCCCCGCCCCACACACCCCCGCCCCACACACCCTCGCCCCACCCCCGCACGCCCCCCAACGCCGAAGGGCGGCCGAGCCATTGGCCCGACCGCCCCACAACATCCACCGACGGGTGGTTACGCCTTCTCTGCCGCTTCCGCAGCCGCGCCCTCACCCGAACCCGAGCCGGACCCCGAACCCGACTTCGGCTTCGCGTCGATCCCCGCCTCCCGCCGCTGCTGCACCGTGATCGGCGACGGCGCCCCGGTCAACGGATCCCCACCGGAAGCCGTCTTCGGGAACGCGATCACATCCCGAATCGACTCCGCCCCGCCCAACAACGCCACCAGCCGGTCCAACCCCAACGCGATCCCACCATGCGGCGGCGGCCCATACGCGAACGCATCCAGCAGGAACCCGAACTGCGACTGCGCCTCCTCCTCCGACATCCCGATCGCCGCGAACGCGCGCTCCTGCACGTCCCGACGGTGGATACGGATCGAACCGCCGCCGATCTCGGTGCCGTTGAGCACGATGTCGTACGCGTTCGACAGCGCCTCGCCCGGGTTCTTGTCGAACCCGTCCAGCCACTCCGCCGTCGGCGCCGTGAAGGGGTGGTGGATCGCGTGCCAGCCCTGGTGGTTGCCGGCCGCGTCCTCGATCGGCTCGAACATCGGGAAGTCGACGACCCAGAGGAAGTTCCACTTCGACTCGTCGATCAACGACCCGCGCCGGGCGATCTCCAACCGCGCCGCGCCCAGCAGTTCGAGCTGCGCCGTGCGCCGCCCGGCCGCGAAGAAGATGCAGTCGCCCCTGCTCGCCCCGGTCGCCTCGACCAAGCCGGCCAGGTGCTCCTCGGACAGGTTCTTGGCCACCGGGCCGCGCAGTTCGCCGGTCTCCGCGTCGACCAGCACATAGGCGAGCCCGCGCGCCCCGCGCGCCTTGGCCCAGTCCTGCCAGCCGTCCAGCTCCTTGCGGGTCTGCGCGGCGCCGCCGGGCATCACCACCGCGCCGATGAACTCGGCCTGGAACACCCGGAACGACGTGCCCTCGAAGTAGGCCGTCAGGTCCACCAGTTCGCACCCGAAGCGGGTGTCCGGCTTGTCCGAGCCGTAGCGCGCCATCGCCTCGGCGTAGGGCAGCCGGGGCAGCGGCAGCGCGATCTCCACGCCGTGCACCTCGCGCCACACCCGCGCGATCAGCTTCTCGGTCAGCGCCAGGATGTCCTCGGCGTCGCAGAACGACATCTCGACGTCCAGCTGGGTGAACTCCGGCTGCCGGTCGGCCCGAAAGTCCTCGTCCCGGAAACAGCGCGCGATCTGGTAGTAGCGCTCCATGCCGGCCACCATCAACAGCTGCTTGAACAGCTGCGGCGACTGAGGCAGCGCGTACCACGAGCCCGGCTGCAGCCGCACCGGCACCAGGAAGTCGCGGGCGCCCTCGGGCGTGGAGCGGGTCAGGTACGGCGTCTCGATGTCGAGGAAGTCGTGGTCCTCCATCACCTCGCGGATCACCCGGGTGACCTTCGAGCGCAGCCGCAGGTTGCGCGCCATCGACGCGCGCCGCAGGTCGAGGTAGCGGTGCTTGAGCCGCACCTCCTCGTTGACCGTGCCCGGGGTGTACTCCTCGATCGGGAACGGCAGCGGCGCCGCCTCCGACAGGATCTCGAAGTCGTCCACGACGACCTCGACCGCCCCGGTGGGGATCTCGGTGTTCTCGTTGCCGTCGGGACGCACCCGCACGTCGCCGGTGACCCGTACGCAGAACTCGGAGCGCAGGTTGTGCACCGTCTCCAGGTCGCGGAAGACCACCTGCACGGTGCCCGAGGCGTCGCGCAGGTCCACGAACGCCACGCCGCCGTGATCGCGCCGCCGGGCCACCCAGCCGGCGAGCGTCACGGTGTGGCCGGCGTGCTCGGCGCGGAGCGTCCCGGCGTCATGGGTGCGGATCACTGAAGCTTCTCCTTCAAGACGGTGACGACCTGGTCGAGCGGGACCGGGGTCTGGTCCCCGTTCGACAGGTCCTTGATCTGGGCGACGCCCTCGGTGAGGTCACGATCGCCGACGACGATGGCGTAGCGGGCGCCGGATTGCGACGCGGCCTTCATGGCGCCCTTGAGCTTCTTCCCGCCGAACGCCATGTCGGCGGGAATGTCCTCGATCCGCAGCTGGGTGACCATGGCGAACACCGCGCGGCGGGCCGCGTCGCCGATCGCCACGCCGTAGACGTCGCAGTCGGCGGGCGTCTCCACGGTCTGGCCCTCGGCCTCCATCGCGAGCATCGTGCGACCGATGCCCAGCGCCCAGCCCACCGAGGGCAGGTCGGGGCCGCCGAGGTCCTCGGACAGGCCGTCGTAGCGCCCGCCGCCGCCGATCGCCGACTGCGCGCCGAGGCCGTCGTGCACGAACTCGAACGTGGTGCGGTTGTAGTAGTCGAGGCCCCGGACCAGCCGGGGGGTGTCCTCGTAGGCGATCTCCAACTCGTCGAGCATTCCGCGCACGAACGTGTGGTGTGCGGCGCACGCCTCGCACAGGTGGTCGGTGATCAGCGGGGCGTCGGCGATCAGCGCCTGCACCTCGGGCCGCTTGTCGTCGAGCACGCGCAGCGGGTTGATCTCGATCCGCGCGTGCGTCTCCGCGTCCAGGTCGAGCGCGCGCAGGAACTCCTGCAGCTTGGCCCGGTAGACGGGGCGGCACTCGCGGCAGCCGAGCGAGTTGAGCAGCAGCCGGAAGTCGCGCAGGCCGAGCTTTTGGAAACCCTCGGTGGCCAGCGCGATCATCTCGACGTCGACCAGCGGGTCGTCGCTGCCGATCGCCTCGGCGCCGACCTGGGTGAACTGCCGGGTACGGCCGGCCTGCGGACGCTCGTAGCGGTAGTACGAGCCGAAGTACCACAACTTCACGGGCAGTCGGCCCGCGTACAGGTTGTGCTGGAGCACCGAGCGCATCACCGCCGCGGTGCCCTCGGGGCGCAGCGTCAGCGAACGGCCGCCGCGGTCCTCGAAGGTGTACATCTCCTTGGTCACGATGTCGGTGGACTCGCCGACGCCGCGCAGGAAGAGGCCGGTCTCCTCGAAGGTGGGGGTCTCGATGTACTGGAATCCCGCGTCGCGCAGTTCCAGGCCGAACTGGATCCGGATCCGGTTGAACGTCTCCGAGTACGGCGGGAGCATGTCGAAGGTGCCCTTGGGGGCGTTGAAGGTACTCACGGTATGAAAATCCGTCACATTCCTCGGTGCGGTCCCGCGGGCGGCGTCAGCTCTTGCAGATACGGATTGCTCGCGCGCTCGCGGCCGATCGTCGTCTGGGGGCCGTGGCCGGACAGGACTACGGTCTCGTCCGGCAGGGGCAGACACACCCGGGACAACGAGCGCAACATCTGCGCGTGATCGCCGCCGGGCAGGTCGGTGCGTCCGATGGAGCCGGCGAACAGCAGGTCACCCGAGTACAGGATGGGCGGGATGTCCGCGCTTCCCTGGGTGCCGAAGGCCACCGACCCCTGTGTATGGCCGGGCGCATGATGGACCGTCAGCTCGAGGCCCGCGAGTTCGAGCACGGCGCCGTCGGTGAGCAGGCGCACGTCCTCGGGTTCGGTGAAGGTCATCCCGCCGAACAGCTGCTGTCCCACGCCGAGCGACAGGCCCTTGGCCGGGTCGGAGAGCAGGTCGCGGTCGTCGGGGTGGATCCACGCGGGCACCTTGTGCTCGGCGCACACCGGTACCACCGAGAACATGTGATCGATGTGCCCGTGGGTCAACACCACCGCCACCGGGCGCAGCCCGTGCTCGCGGACGATGTCCTGTACGCCGTCGAACGCGTCCTGCCCGGGGTCGACGATCACGCACTCCTCGCCGGCGCCCGGAGCGACCACGTAACAGTTGGTCTGGAAGGACCCTGCGGGGAACCCGGCGACGATCACGTTCGTCCTCTCGGTCTCGGGGTCTTCCGGCGACGGGGGCAAGCACGGAAGTATGCGGCGGACGTGGGAATCGGATACGAGACTACCGGCGCGCGGGGGCGGATCGCGAACCGGTTCCGGGGGTGCGTGCCTAGACTGTGCGCGAGCTGCGGCCGGTTCCGCGCGTGTGGGATCACCGCAGGTCGGGACCGGTACACCGATCCCGTCACGGTGCCGGAAGCCGTCGTCCGGCGCAGGCTCGGTCGCACGGCCGTCCGGGTCGAGTCCCATCCACATCGAGTCCGTTCGAACCATTCGAATCCAGGAGAGCACGCGGTGGTCACCAAACAGCAGCGCCAGCGACAGCTCGCGCGCGAGAAGTTCGAGCGCCAGCAGCAGCGACGCGGGACCGCGCACGCACGCCGGCGCCGGCGCAATCAGGTCGTCGCCGCGGTCGCGGCGGTGGTCGTGGTGGCGGGTGGCGGGGCGTGGCTCGCGGTGGCGACGAGTGACGACGACAAGGACGACAAGAAGACGAACGCGGCGAACACCCCGCCGAGCACGCAGCCCTCCGCGCCGCAGTCGCCGCCGCCCGCCGCCAAGCCGAAGACGTGTGCGGCGCCGGCGCCGGGCGAGCCGACGAAGGAGCAGTTCGGCGCGGAGCCCGCGATGTCGATCGACACCGCCGGCGCGTACACGATGACGCTCAAGACCACCTGCGGCGAGGTCAAGGTCGCCCTGGACGCGGCCAAGGCGCCGCACACGGTGAACTCGTTCGCGTTCCTGGCAGGCAAGAAGTTCTTCGACCACACCAAGTGCCACCGGCTGACCACGGGCGGCCTGGCGGTCCTCCAGTGCGGCGACCCGACCGGCACCGGCACGGGTGGTCCGGGGTACAAGTTCGTCGACGAGAACCTGGGCACCGCCGGCGCGGACGGCACCGCGCCCTACCCCGCGGGCACGGTGGCGATGGCGAACTCCGGTCCCGGCACCAACGGCAGCCAGTTCTTCCTGGTCACCGGGGACAGCAAACTGCCGCCGAACTACACCCCGTTCGGCAAGGTCACCGGCGGGATGGACGTCCTGCAGAAGATCGCCGCCGCGGGCACCGAGGACGGCGGCAGCGACGGCGCGCCGCACGAGAACGTGGTCCTCGACAGCGTGACCGTGGCCAAGTAGCAACCGACCGCACGCGTGTTCCACCGCGACTCCCCGGGCACGGCCCGGCCCGCGCCCGGGGGGTCCTGTGTAGAGTGCGCCGCATTCAGCATCGAAGGAGGCCGCTGTGAGCAGCGACCCGTGGGGCCGCGTGGACGAGCAGGGAAACGTCTTTGTCAAGACGGCGGACGGTGAACGCTCCGTCGGTTCGTGGCAGGCGGGTTCCCCGGACGAGGCCCTGGCCTACTTCCGGCGCAAGTACGAGGGACTCGCCGTCGAGGTGGAGTTGCTCGCGCGGCGGGTACGGACCACCGACCTTGCGCCCAAGGACGCCCACCACGCGATCGAGCGCCTGCGCGCGAGCATCGTCGACGCGAACGCGGTCGGCGATCTGGAATCGCTGGTCAAGCGCCTGGACGCGCTGGTGACCGTGGTGGATTCCAAGCGCGAGGAGCGCAAGGCCACCCGCGCGAAGGCGCAGGAGGAGGCGCAGGGCGCCAAGGAGCGGATCGTCGCCGAGGCCGAGCAGCTGGGCCAGAGCACGGACTGGCGACCGGCCGGCGAGCGACTGCGCGCGCTGGTGGACGCCTGGAAGGCCGTGCCGCGCCTGGACCGCAAGGCCGACGACGAACTGTGGCACCGGTTCTCCCAGGCCCGGTCCAACTTCGCCAAGCGCCGCAAGGCGCACTTCGCGGAGCTGGACGGTCAGCGCGACAGCGCCAAGCGGGTCAAGGAGAAGTTGGTCGAGGCGGCCGAGGCGCTGTCCTCGTCCACCGACTGGACCGACACCGCGGCGCGCTACCGCGACCTGATGAACGACTGGAAGGCCGCCGGTCGGGCCCAGCGCGATGTCGAGGAAGAGCTGTGGCAGCGCTTCCGGGCCGCGCAGGACGTGTTCTTCGCGGCGCGCAGCGAGGTGTTCGCCGAGCGCGACTCCGAGCAGCGGGAGAACCAGGCCGCGAAGGAGGTGCTGCTCGTCGAGGCCGAGGCGATCCTTCCGGTGACGGACGTCAAGGCGGCCCGGGCGGCGCTGCGCTCGATCAACGATCGCTGGGAGGCCATCGGCCACGTCCCGCGCGATGCCCGGCCGAGGATGGAGGCCCGGCTCCAGACGGTCGAGCGGGCCATCCGCGAGGCCGAGGAGGAGCTGTGGAAGCGCACGAACCCGGAGGCCCGGGCTCGCGCGCAGGCGGCGGTGGACCAGATCCAGGCATCCATCGACAAGCTCACCCAGCAGGCGGAGAAGGCCCGCGCGGCGGGCAACGAGCGCAAGCTGCGCGAGGCCGAGGAGTCGATCGCGGCCCGCGCGCAGTGGCTGGCCGAGGCGAACAAGGCACTGGAGGAGTTCTCCGGCTGAGCGGGTCGAGCGGCCGGCCGGACGGGCCGAGCGGTTCGAGTCGCGCGGGCGCGCGCGTACGCGGACTCCTCGCGTAGGCGCGGCCGGCGCCGCGACGCGGCGACGCACACCAGGCACGGGCGGACCCGGATCGGCGATCAGCCGGTCCGGGTCCGCCCGTGCCGCTGTCGGCCCGTTATCGGTCCGCCCCCGTCCGACGCGCGAGTGCCGGAACCGGGCCGCTGCTCGCTCTCCTGGCGGGGCCGCCGCGCGGCGCGCGCACCCGCGGCGCATCGCCTCGGCCGCCGAGTCGACGCGATCGCCCGTGTCCCTCGCAGGTCCGCCTCACCGGTCGGCGTGCGCCGAGCCGGTCCGACCCGGCGGATCACCCCGGGACACCTCGCGGCCGTCGATCCTGATCCGGCAGTCCCGGCGCGGCCGAGCCCACCGCGTTCGCGGCCCGCCTTCGGTCACACTCGCGACCGACCGCTCCCGAACCGCCCCACCCCGCCCGCAGGCATCGCGGCGGCTCCGAGCGCCGCCCACAGCGCCCCGCCTCGCTCCCCCGGATGCGATGACCGAGCGGCGCCGGAAAACCCTCCCGACGCCGCCTCCCGCCCCGCGACGGGCTACTGCTGCCGCCCGCTGGTCACCCGGTAGGCGTCGAACACGCCCTCGACCCCGCGTACCGCCTTGAGCACGTGCCCCAGGTGCTTCGGATCGCCCATCTCGAAGGTGAACCGGCTCACCGCGACCCGGTCGCGCGTGGTGGCCACCGACGCCGACAGGATGTTCACGTGCTGGTCCGACAACACGCGCGTGATGTCCGACAACAACCGGGACCGATCGAGCGCCTGCACCTCTATCGCCACCAGGAACACCGAGGACGCGGTCGGCGCCCACTCGACGTCGACGATGCGCTCCGACTGCCGGGACAACGACTCCACGTTGCCGCAGTCCTGGCGGTGCACCGAGACGCCGTTGCCCCGGGTGACGAATCCGATGATCGGATCGCCGGGCACCGGCGTGCAGCAGCGGGACAACTTGACCCAGATGTCGTCGACACCCTTGACCACCACGCCCGGATTGCCGGTCGAACGCGGCCGGCGCCGGGTGGTGGTCGGCCGGGTCGCCTCGGCCAGGTCCTCGGTCGCGCCCTCCTCGCCGCCCAGCGACTCGACCAGGCGCTGCACGATGGTCTGCGCCGAGACGTGCCCCTCGCCGATCGCCGCGTACAGCGAGGAGATGTCGGGGTAGCGCAACTCGTGCGCCAGCGTCACCAGCGTGTCCCCACCGCCCGACATCAGCCGCTGCAACGGCAGGCCCTGCTTGCGCATGGCCCGGGTCAGGCCCTCCTTGCCCTGCTCGATCGCCTCCTCGCGGCGCTCCTTGGAGAACCACTGGCGGATCTTGTTGCGCGCCCGGGGCGACTTCACGAAGCCGAGCCAGTCGTGGCTGGGCGCCGCGGTCTCGCTCTTGGAGGTGAACACCTCCACCAGGTCGCCGTTGTCCAACCGGCTCTCCAGCGGCACCAGCCGCCCGTTCACCCGGGCGCCGATGGTGCGGTGTCCCACCTCGGTGTGCACCGCGTAGGCGAAGTCGACCGGGGTCGAGCCGGCCGGCAGCGCTATCACGTCGCCCTTGGGCGTGAAGACGAAGACCTCCTGGCTGGAGAGGTCGAAGCGCAGCGACTCCAGGAACTCGCCCGGATCCTCGGTCTCCCGCTGCCAGTCCAGGAGTTGGCGCAGCCACGCCATGTCGTTGGCCGGGTCCTCGCCCTTGCGCGCGGACTTGGTGTCGGTCTTCGCGGCGCCCTTGGCGCCGACCGCCTCGGCCTTGTACTTCCAGTGCGCGGCGATGCCGTACTCGGCGCGGCGGTGCATGTCGAAGGTGCGGATCTGCAGTTCGACGGGCTTGCCCTCGGGCCCGATCACCGTCGTGTGCAAGGACTGGTACATGTTGAACTTGGGCATCGCGATGTAGTCCTTGAACCGCCCGGGCACGGGGTTCCAGCGCGCGTGGATCGTGCCGAGCGCCGCGTAGCAGTCGCGGACCGAGTCGACCAGGACCCGGATGCCCACCAGGTCGTAGATCTCGGTGAACTCGCGGCCGCGCACGATCATCTTCTGGTAGACCGAGTAGTAGTGCTTCGGCCGCCCGGTCACCGTCGCCTTGATCCGCGCCGAGCGCAGGTCGCCCTGCACCTGGTCGGTGACCAGGGCCAGGTATTCGTCCCGCTTGGGCGCGCGCTCGGCGACCAGGCGCACGATCTCGTCGTACATCTTGGGGTAGAGGATGGCGAAGGCCAGGTCCTCCAGCTCCCACTTGATCGTGTTCATGCCCAGGCGGTGCGCCAGCGGGGCGTAGATCTCGAGCGTCTCGCGGGCCTTGCGCTCCTGCTTCTCCCGCTTGAGGTAGCGCATGGTGCGCATGTTGTGCAGCCGGTCGGCGAGCTTGATCACCAGCACGCGCGGGTCCTTGGCCATCGCGATGACCATCTTGCGCACGGTCTCGGCCTGCGCCGCCTCGCCGAACTTGACCTTGTCCAGCTTGGTCACGCCGTCCACGAGCATCGCGACGGTGTCGCCGAAGTCGCGGCGCAGCGCGTCGAGCCCGTAGTCGGTGTCCTCGACGGTGTCGTGCAGCAGTCCGGCCATCAGCGTCGGCGGGTCCATGCCCAGCTCGGCCAGGATGGTGGCGACCGCGAGCGGGTGGGTGATGTACGGGTCGCCGCTCTTGCGCCGCTGGCCGCGATGCCAGCGCTCGGCGGTGGTGTAGGCGCGCTCGATCTGGCGCAGGTCGGCCTTGGGGTCGTTGACCCGGACCACCCGCAGCAGCGGCTCCAGGACCGGGTTGTAGACGCTGTTGCGCTGCACGCCCAGGCGGGCCAGGCGGGCGCGGACCCGGCTGGGCCCGTCCACCCGCAACGAGCGCGAGCGCTCGCCGGTGCGCGAGGCGCCCGCCGCGCCGGGTGCCGCCTTGGCGACCGGTCGCGGGCCTCGGGCCTCGGGTCCGGCCGCACCGGCCGCGGGGCCGCTGTGGCCGTCGCTGCCACGGGGGCCGTCGGCGCTGTCCTCGGACGCGGGGCCGCGGGTCTCACCCGGGCCGGGCCGGTTCGCGGGCGGCTCGGCCGACGCCGCGGGCCGCTCCTGCGGCGGTTCGGCGTGCGCGTCGGCGCGGGCCCGGGCAGGAGCCTCCTCGGCTCCTCCGGCGCTCACCGGCGGATGACCCGCGGGTCCCGGTGTGGCACGTGTGGCGTCGTCCGAGGGAGCCGCGTGTTCGACGGCATCCCCCGAGGACGACGCGACGGGCGCGACCTCGTCCGGCAAGGGAACTCCTCCCACAGATGACGGAAATTCCATCGTACTGACCCGCGCCGTCGACACTCGGCCATCCGGTTCGGCGGCCGCCGAAACGGCGGAGGCCGGAGGCTCCCCGGCTGGGGCGCCTCCGGCCTTCGGACACCGGCCGCGGGCGGCGTGTCACACGACGATGAACGACTCCAGCGCGCCGTCCGGCAACACCGGCGCGAGCCGGGCCCGGCCGGCCAGGAAGCCGAGTTCGAGCAGGACCTCGACCCCGACCACCTCGGCTCCGGCCCGCCGGACCAGGTCGATCGTGGCCTCGACGGTCCCGCCGGTGGCGAGCACGTCGTCGATCACGAGCACCCGGTCACCGGCCTCGAACGCGTCCTGGTGCACCTCGAGGGTGGCCGAGCCGTATTCCAGCTCGTAGGACTGCGCATAGGTGGCGCACGGCAGCTTGCCCGCCTTGCGCACCGGCACGAAGCCGGCCCGGGCCCGCAGGGCGACCGGAGCGGCGAGGATGAAGCCGCGGGCCTCGATCCCCACCACCTTGTCCACCCGGCCGGCGCAGCGCTCGGCCAGCGCGTCGACCAGGGCCGTGAAGGCGACCGGGTCGGCGAGCAGCGGCGAGATGTCCTTGAACACCACGCCCGGCTTCGGCCAGTCCGGCACGTCCCGGATCCGGCTGTCGAGCAGTTTGCGCAGTTCGTCGGGGTCGGTGGCCATCAGCGCTTCCTCTTGCCGCCGGGACGGGTGCGCGCCCGGCCGCGCGCGGCGCCGGCGCGAGCCGCGCCGCCCTGCGCGGGTACGGTCTCGTCCTCGTCCGCCTCGCTCTGCTCGTCCACGTCCGGGTGACCCTCGGCCTGGTCCGCGGGGATGCCCGCGGCCTCGGCGGCCTTGGCCGCCTTCGCCTCGGACGCCCGACGCTGGGCCACCTTCTTCGCGAGCAGCCGCATCTCCGGCGACCGCTCCTTGAGGTCGGCCAGTATCGGCGTGGCGATGAAGATCGACGAGAACGCACCGGCGGCCAGGCCCACGAACAGCGACAGCGCGATGTCCTTGAGCATGCCCGCGCCCAGCAGCCCGCCACCGACGAACAACAGCGAGGCGACCGGAAGCAGGGCGACCACGGTGGTGTTGATCGAGCGCACCAGGGTCTGGTTCAGACCCGCGTTGGCCGCTTCGCTGTAGGTGCGCTTGGTCTGCTTGGTGATGTTCTTGGTGTTCTCCTTGACCGTGTCGAATACCACGACCGTGTCGTACAGGGAGTAACCGAGAATCGTCAGCAGACCGATCACCGTGCCCGGCGTCACCTCGAAGCCCACCAGGGCGTACACCCCGATGGTGATCACGATGTCGTGGATGAGCGCGACCAACGCCGCCACGGCCATGCGCCACTCGAAGGCGAAAGCGAGGTAGATCACCACCAGGATCATGAAGATCACCAGGCCCTGGAGGGCCTTCTTGGAGATCTCCTTGCCCCAGCTGGGACCGACCACCTGCGTGTTGATCTTGTCGGGCGCGACCTTCAGATCCTTGGCGATGGCCGCCGCGATCTGCTTGGTCTTGTCCGCGTCGGACTCGGCGAGCTGGATCCGCAGACCGCTGCCGCCGACCTTTTGCACTATGGCCTCGGTGCCGTCGGTGAACGGCTCCACCGCCTTGCGCGCGTCGCCCTGCGAGGCCGGTGTGTCCTGGATGGTGTAGACGGACCCGCCCTTGAACTCGATGCCCTCGTGCAGCCCGCGGCCGAGCAGGCCGCCGACCGCGAGCACCAGGATCAGCGCCGAGATCGAGTACCAGATCTTCTTGCGACCGACGAAGTCGAACGAGACGTCACCGTGGTGCAGCCGGACGCCGATGTTCTTGATGTCACCGAAGCGACTCATCACGCCTCCTTCACGCCGGGCGCGCGCCCACGGGAGCGACGACCGCGATACGACTGGCGCTGATTGGCACCGAGCGCGACGGGGTCGAGGCCGGACCACTTGTGGCCGTCCGCGAAGAACCTGCGCCGGGCGAGGATCGTCATGAGCGGCTTGGTGAACAGGAACACCACCACGACGTCGAGCAGCGTGGTCAGGCCGAGCGTGAACGCGAAGCCCTGGACCTTGCCGACCGAGACGATGTAGAGCACCGCGGCGGCCAGGAACGACACCGCGTCGGACACCAGGATGGTGCGCCGGGCGCGGGGCCACGCCTTCTCCACTGCGGGTCGCAACGTGCGACCCTCACGGATCTCGTCCCGGATGCGTTCGAAGTACACGATGAACGAGTCCACCGTGATACCGATCGCGGCGATCGCGCCGCAGACCGCCGGCAGGTTGAGTGCGAAGCCGATGCTTCGGCCGAGCAGACACATGATGGCGTAGGTCAGGGCCGCCGAGACCACCAGACTCGCGATGCTCACCAGGCCGAGGCCGCGGTAGTAGAACAGCGAGTACAGGATGACCAGGACGATGCCGATCGCACCCGCGATCAGACCGCCCCGGAGCTGGTCGCCACCGAGCGAGGCGGACACCGTGGTCACGTCGCTCTTGGTGAAGGACAGCGGGAGCGCGCCGTACTTGAGCACGTTCGACAGGTCGTTCGCCGAGCTGCGGGTGAAGTCGCCCGAGATCACCGCGCTACCGCCGGGGATCTCCGACTTGACCGACGGGGCGGAGACGACCACACCGTCCAGGTCGATCGCGAAGCGGTTGGTCGGGTACTTGCCCTGCGCCAGGTCACCGGTGATCTTGGTGAACTTGCTGGTGCCGGAGTCGCTGAACTTCAGCTCGACTTCCCAGCCGCCGACGGTACCGTTCTGCGGCAGCTGCGCCTTCGACGAGGACACGTCGGTGCCGGGGATCAGCACCGGGCCCAGGATGTACTTCTCGGCGTTCTCACCCTGGGTGCGGCTGCACGCCACGGTGGGCTTGTCCTCCGGAATGGGCTCCGAACCCAGGCCCCGGTTCTCCGGGAGGTTGCAGTCCAGGTTGGTGAACTTCGCGCGCAGCTCGGGCGTGATGCCGTTCGCGTCGGCGCCGGCCGGCGGGGTGTTCGCCGGAGGCGTCGCGGGCGGAGTCGTCGCGGGCGGAGTCGTCGGCGGCGGCGTCGGGGCACCGGACGCGTCCTTCAGGTTCGGGATCACCCGGCCCTGCGGCTTGTTCGACTCGGCAGCCGGCGGCGTACCCGCGGGCGGGGTGCTCGCCGGCGGCGCGCTCGCGGGCGGCGTCGACGGCGGGGTCAGCGGCAGCTTGGTCCCACTCTGGGGAGCGACCGGGGCCGCCTCGAGCACGGGACGGAAGAACAGCTTCGCGGTCTGACCGACCTGCTCCGCCGTCTCCTTCTCGTTCTTGCCCTTGGGGATGCTGATGACGATGTTCTTGTCGCCCTCGGTCTGCACCTCCGCCTCGGACACACCGAACGCGTTGACGCGCTGGCGGATGATCTCCACCGCGGTCTGCATGTTCCTCTTGTTGACCGCGCCGTTACGGCCCTGGTCGGCCTTTGCGGTGAGCGTGACACTCGTGCCGCCCGCGAGGTCGATGCCCAGACGTGGGGTCTTGTCCCCGGTCGAGAACATGATCGCGTACAACGCCACGATCACGACCCCGATGAAGGCAAGGACCCGTCCCGGGTGCCCTCGGGAACTCGATTTCGGTGCTGCCACCTTCGCCCAATCTCCCTCTCGATGCCGCCGCGTCGGGATTGCCCCACGGTCGCCGGCACGGCACGGCGCCCGACGGATGGTCGGGCGCTCTCGTATCCGGGGTGTCACCCCCGGTCACATGACTGTATTGCTCCGCGGTGGCCCTGGGACCACCGCGGCCACCACGAGCCGAGCTAGTCCTGCTTGTCGTCCTTGCGCAGCCGGTCGCCGGTCTCGGGCGCCTTGCTCGCGCCCTCGGCCTTGGTCTCGTCCACGGTCTTGCCGTCCGCGGCGTCGGCGTCCTCGCCGGCCTCGGGCTTCTTGTCCAGACGTACGGCGTCGTCGCCGGCCTCGGCGGCGTCGTCGTGCTCGTCGTCGACGTCGTCGTCCTCGGGCTCGTCGCCGGAGGACAGGACCGCCGCGATGGCGCTCTTCACGAAGCGGCAGTGCACGTCGGGGGCCACCTCAAGGATGACGGAATCGTCCTCGACCTCGGTGACCGTCGCGTACAGACCCGCGATCGTACGGACCTCGGCCCCCGGAACCAGCGAGTTCTGCGTTTCCATGGCCTGTCGCTGGCGTGCCTTCCCGGGCTTGATGATCAGGAAGTAGAACACCACGACGATGATTACTGGCAGGAGGAGGGTAAGCGGGTCCACGGCTTGAAACGATTCCTTCCCAAGGCCGCGCGGCGGCCCGGACGGTGACACTCGGCCGGCCACGGCGCGGCAGCCTCGGCGGAGTCTAGACGGGTACTTACTACAGGAACAACGACTACCGGCCGCATGCGTTCCCGACACGCAGCGGCCTCACTCGGTTGCATCCTTACCGGTCACGGCGCCGTTGTCGAACAACACGCTCTGTTGTGCGCCGTGCCGATCGGGCAGCGCCCCCTGTGGGGGGTTCAGTCCCAGATGCGCCCACGCCTTGGCGGTGGCCACCCGGCCGCGGGGCGTGCGGGCCAGGAAACCGCTGCGGACCAGGAACGGTTCGGCGACCTCCTCGACCGTCTCGGTCTCTTCCCCCACCGCCACGGCCAGCGTGGACAGGCCCACCGGACCGCCGCCGAACAGCGTGGTCAGGGCTTGGAGCACGGCCCGGTCCAGCCGGTCCAGACCCAGCGCGTCCACCTCGTAGACGTCGAGCGCGCGGGCCGCGATGTCCCGGTCGACCTTGCCGTTCGCCCGCACCTGCGCGTAGTCGCGGACCCGGCGCAGCAGCCGGTTGGCAATCCGCGGCGTGCCCCGCGAGCGGCCGGCGATCTCCGCCCCGCCCTCGGCGGACAACTCGACGTCGAGCAATCTTGCCGAACGATTCAGTACCCGTTCGAGTTCGGCGGGCGCGTAGAAGTCCATGTGTCCGGTGAAACCGAACCGGTCGCGCAGCGGCGGCGGCAGCAGTCCCGCCCGGGTGGTCGCGCCCACCAGGGTGAACGGCGGCAGGTCCAGCGGGATGGCGGTGGCCCCGGGTCCCTTGCCGACGATGATGTCGACCCGGAAGTCCTCCATCGCCATGTACAACATCTCCTCGGCGGGCCGCGACATGCGGTGGATCTCGTCGAGGAACAACACCTCGCCCTCGGACAGCGAGGACAGGATCGCGGCCAGGTCGCCTGCGTGCTGGATGGCCGGGCCCGAGGTGATCCGGATCGGCACGCCCATCTCGGCCGCGATGATCATCGACAGCGTGGTCTTGCCGAGCCCGGGCGGGCCGGACAGCAGCACGTGGTCCGCGGTCGCGCCGCGGCCGAGCGCCGCGGTCAGCACCAGGGACAACTGCTCGCGCACCCGCTCCTGGCCGATGAACTCGTCCAGGTTCTTCGGGCGCAGCGCGGCCTCGACGGCCTGCTCCTCGCCGTCCGCCTCGGCGGTCACCAGGCGTTCGCCGTCCTGCGTCATCGTGTTCCGCCCAGGGTCGTGGTCGTACGGCCTGCGTTCATCCTGCCGGACGCCGGCGACATCCCCGGCACCGCGCGTGCCGCGTCGTGGCCGGCTCGCCGGGAGGGGTTCATCGGCGGTTCAGGCCGCGCAGGGCCGATTTGAGCAGGGCGCCGATGTCGGGGGTCGCGGCGCCGTCCGCCTCGGGGGCGACCGCGTCGACCGCCTCCTCCGCCTCGCGGGCGGCGTAGCCCAGGCCGACCAGGGCGGCGTGCAACTGGTCGCGCCAGCCCGCGCTCACCGGGCCGGCGACGCCGACCGCGCCGGTGGGCGCGCCGAGCTTGTCCTTCAGGTCCAGGAGCAGCTTCTGTGCGCCCTTGGGGCCGATCCCGGGTACGGCGGTCAGCGCCTTGGCGTCCTTGGCGGCGACCGCGGCGCGCAGCGCGTCGGGGCTGTACACGGCGATCATCGCGAGGGCCAGCTTCGGGCCCACCCCGTTGGCGGTCTGCAATACCTCGAACGTGCGCTTCTCGTCGTCGTCGGCGAAGCCGAACAGGGTGAGCGAGTCCTCCCGGACCACCAGCGACGTGGCCAGTCGCGCCGGTGTGCCGACCCGCAGGCCGGCGAGCGTGGTGGGTGTGCACTGCACGGCCAGGCCGACCCCGCCGACCTCGACGACGGCGGTGTCGGGGCCGATGCCGGCCACCGTTCCGGAGACGAACGCGATCACCCGAGTGCTCCTGCGTGGTTGGTGAGGTGGGGCGGTGTGGCCGGGGCGGCCCCGGTCAGCGGCGGGTGCCGCGCGGGAGCCGGCCGGCCGGGGTGCGGGCCGCGGCGACCGCCGCCGCGAGCCGGTCGGAGGCGCCGCCGCGCCAGATGTGGCAGATCGCCAACGCCACCGCGTCGGCGGCGTCGGCCGGTTTCGGCGGACCGTCCAGGCGCAGGATACGCGTCACCATGGCGCCGATCTGGGCCTTGTCGGCGCGCCCGCTGCCGGTCACCGCGGCCTTGACCTCGCTGGGCGTGTGCAGCGTGACCGGCAATCCGCGCCGCGCGGCGCACACGATGGCCACGGCGGAGGCCTGCGCGGTGCCCATCACGGTGCTCACGTTGTGCTGGCTGAACACCCGCTCGACCGCGACGCAGTCCGGGCGGTGCCGCTCCAACCATTCCTCGATGCCCTGTTCGATGCCGAGGAGTCGGGCGTCGATCGTGGCGTCGGCGGGTGTGCGCACGACGCCGGCCTCGATCATCCGCAGCGGTTTGCCCACCGCGCCGTCGACGACGCCCACGCCGCATCGGGTCAGACCGGGGTCGACCCCCAAGACCCGCATGCCGCGCCCCTCTCGTGTCGTATTCGCCTCGCGTTCGCGGCGTTCCCGTGTGGTTCCCGCGTCGTCGCCTGTCGCATCGCGGCAACCGGCCCCCGATACGAACACGTGTTCGCCCGAGGAAACCCTAGTGCAGCCGCGCCGATCCCCTCGGTATCGCCACTCCGTGATCACTCGTTCGAGCGACACGTAGGCTTGTCCCGATCGATAACGCCCCGATGACAGCCCTGTGACGATCGTTGCCCAAGCGGCCCGGTCGCCGACGGGGAGCCCGCACGGGCAGCGCTAGGGTCGCTTGCAGACTGCTCCCCGCTCGCCGCCCGGAAGGTTTTCATGCCGTCGCCGTCCATGCCGGTCGTGGTGACCCCGCCGGCCGCCGAGAAGGGTGCGACCAGGATGCCGGCGGCCCCCGACACCGTGTTCGCGGACGGCCTCGCAGAGCGTGTGCGACTCGGCGGCGCCGAAGCGCTCGGCCGTGCGCGGGCGTCCTTCCGCCCGGCGCGCACGGCGGTGTTCGGGTATCTGATCGCGCGCGCGATCAACCTCGTCGTGCTCGCCCTGATGGCGCTGGCGACGGGCAAGCCGTTCTGGTCGAAGCTGGGCTCCTGGGACGGTGCATGGTTCCGCGACATCGCCGACTTCGGCTACGTGGACAAGATCCCGGTCTCCCCGACCGGCAAGCCGTACTGGACCAACGTCGAGTTCTTCCCCGGCTACCCGTGGGCGGTCCGCCTGGTCTGCGACCTGACCGGGCTGTCCGCGCTCAACGCCGGGATGGTCGTCACCACGGTCGCCGGCGTGGTGGCCGCGTGGGGGTTGTACGCGCTCGGGCGCGAACTGACCGGCAGCCACCGGGTGGCCACCCTGTTCGCGCTGCTCTGGGGGGTGGCGCCGGGTTCGATGGTGCTCACCATGGTCTACTCCGAGGCGTTGTTCGTGGCGTTCGCCTCGTGGGGCCTGCTGGCGGTGGTGCGCCGACAGTGGACCCTGGCCTGCGTGTTGTGCCTGTTCGCGGGGCTGACCCGCAACACCGCGTTCGCGCTGGTCGCGGCGCTGGGGGTGACGGCGCTCGCGGTCGTGCTGCGGCGGCGGGAGGACGGCACGCGGGTGGGTCTGCTGGCGCCCGAGGCGCGGCGCCCGGTGCTGGCCACGCTGATCTCGCCGCTGGCCTGCGTGGGCTTCATCGCGTGGGTGGGTTGGCTGGCCGGGCGCCCCGACGGGTGGATGTGGATCCAGGACAAGGCCTTCAACCTGCGGTTCGACGGGGGCATAAGCACCGTCCAGTGGATGAACAAGTACCTCACCCACCTGGGCCGACCGATCTACGTGGTCTGCACGTTCGTGATCATCCTGTCGGTGGCGCTGATGATCTGGTCGTTCCGCGACCGCCGGATCCCGCTGTCGGTACACGTCTACGGCGCCGTGGTGATGTTCCTGGCGCTGACCACGAGCAACGGCTGGTTCTTCCACTCCAAGCCGCGCTTCATGCTGCCGGCCTTCACCATCCTGCTGCCGCTGGCCCGACTGATGGTCAAGTGGCCGCGCGGGGTGGTGATCTCGATCCTGGTGGCCGGGGCGGCGTTCTCCGGGTGGTACGTGGGCTTCCTGCTGTACGTGATAAACACCAACCCGTAGCCGGGAGGCGAACCCGAATGTATGTGGGGGCGCCGGCCACCCCCCGCCGGCCCCCCAAACATAGGGTAAAAAAAACAACAAGGCGGTAATAGCCCAAACAAACGGCC
>NZ_JBSHGZ010000030.1:34427-36136 GCF_053618075.1 Embleya sp. NPDC055664 | reverse complement strand
CCGGGGGGTCCGGGGGCTTCCTGCTGTCTGTCATAAACACAACCCGTTCGCGGGTTGGCTAACCTTATTTTAGTTGGGGCCCACCCAACCCGCCGTCGCCCCCACATACATTCGGGAAATCCGACCTACTCGTCGATCTTCGCCATGACCTCGTCCGACACGTCGAAGTTCGCCCAGACCTCCTGAACGTCGTCGCTGTCCTCCAGGGCCTCGATCAGCCGGAAGATCTTGCGCGCGCCATCCTCGTCCAGCTCGACCGAGACGCTGGGCAGGAAGTTGGCGTCGGCCGAGTCGTAGTCGATCCCGGCGTCGACGAGCGCGGTGCGCACGGCGACCATGTCGGTGGCCTCGCTGACCACCTCGTAGGTCTCGCCCAGGTCGTTGACCTCCTCGGCGCCGGCGTCGAGCACCGCGCCCAGGATGTCGTCCTCGCTCAGGCCGTTCTTCGGCACGATCACAACGCCCTTGCGGGTGAACATGTACGACACCGACCCCGGGTCGGCCATCGAGCCGCCGTTGCGCGTCATCGCGACCCGCACGTCGGACGCCGCGCGGTTGCGGTTGTCGGTCAGGCACTCGATCAGCACCGCGACACCGTTCGGCCCGTACCCCTCGTACGTGATCGACTGGTAATCGGCGCCGCCGGCCTCCGCACCGGAGCCGCGCTTGACCGCGCGGTCGATGTTGTCGTTCGGGACCGAGGACTTCTTGGCCTTCTGAATGGCGTCGTAGAGCGTCGGGTTGCCGGCGACGTCACCGCCGCCGGTGCGGGCCGCCACCTCGACGTTCTTGATCAGCTTGGCGAAGAGCTTTCCGCGCCTGGCGTCGATGACGGCCTTTTTGTGCTTGGTGGTCGCCCACTTCGAGTGGCCGGACATCCGCCTCTACTCCTTCGGGTCGCGGGTGCGCTGCACGGACCTGTACAGGCTGGAAGATCCTACCGGCGCGCGGACTCAGAGCGTGGCACGGACCATGTCCACGAAGTACGCGTGCACGCGCCGGTCGGGGGTGAGCTCGGGGTGGAAGGACGTGGCGAGCAGGTTGCCCTGGCGAACCGCCACGATCCGGTCGCCGTACGGCTCGGCGCTCAGCCGGGCCAGCACCTCGACCTCGGCGCCGACCGACTCGACCCACGGGGCCCGGATGAACACGCCGTGGATGGGGTCGCCGCCGTCGAGGCCGGCGAACGGGACGTCGGCCTCGAACGAGTCGTTCTGGCGCCCGAACGCGTTGCGCCGCACGATCATGTCGATCCCGCCGACCGTCTCCTGGTCCTCGCGGCCGTCCAGGATCTTGTCCGCGAGCATGATCATGCCCGCGCACGAGCCGTAGACCGGCATGCCCTCGGCGACGCGCGCGCGCAGCGTCGGGAACAGGCCGAAGGAGACCGCGAGCTTGGACATCGTGGTCGACTCGCCACCGGGTATGACGAGCGCGTCGAGGTCGGCGAACTCCTCGACCTTGCGCACCGGGCGCGCGATCGCGTCGAGTTCGGCCAGCGCGATGGCGTGTTCGCGCACGTCGCCCTGGAGGGCGAGGACACCGATGATGGGGGTGGTGGACACGTCAACCTCGTCCGGTCGTAGGTACCGAGCCGGGGGGGGGCGCGGGGGGGGGGGGGGGGCCGCCCCCCCCCCGGGGGGGGGGAGAGGCTCCGAATGACAAAAACCAAAACCCCACCCCACAAATACAACGGGATTGGCGGAGAG
>NZ_JBSHGZ010000030.1:0-34417 GCF_053618075.1 Embleya sp. NPDC055664 | reverse complement strand
GGGGCTTGCACCCTTCTGTGGGGGGGGGGCTACCCTCACACCCCGCGCGTTCGTGGGACCGCCGGGGCGCCCCCCCGGGGGTCGCTTTGGGCCCCGGCCCACGGCATGTGCGAAGTGCCGCGGGACTACCAGCCGCGGCCGGCGTAGCGCTGCTCGGCGGGGAGGGTGTCGATGTTGATGCCGACCATCGCCTCGCCCAGACCGCGCGAGACCTTGGCGATCACGTCCGGGTCGTCGAAGTGCAGGGTCGCGTCCACGATCGCCTTGGCGCGCTTGGCCGGGTCGCCCGACTTGAAGATGCCGGAGCCGACGAACACGCCCTCGGCGCCGAGCTGCATCATCATCGACGCGTCGGCGGGGGTGGCGATGCCGCCCGCGGTGAACAGCACCACCGGCAGCTTGCCGGCCTCGGCGACCTCCTTGACCAGCGCGTACGGCGCCTGGAGGTTCTTCGCGGCGACGAACAGCTCGTCCTCGTCGAGGACCGAGAGCGCCTTGATGTCCTTGAGGATGGTGCGCATGTGGCGGGTGGCCTCGACCACGTTGCCGGTGCCGGCCTCGCCCTTGGAGCGGATCATCGCCGCGCCCTCGGTGATCCGGCGCAGCGCCTCGCCGAGGTTGGTCGCGCCACACACGAAGGGGGTGGTGAAGCGCCACTTGTTGATGTGGTTCGACTCGTCGGCCGGGGTGAGCACCTCGGACTCGTCGATGTAGTCCACGCCGAGCGACTGGAGCACCTGGGCCTCGGCGAAGTGGCCGATGCGGGCCTTGGCCATCACGGGGATGGACACGGCGCCGATGATGCCGTCGATCATGTCGGGGTCGGACATGCGCGCGACGCCGCCGTCCTTGCGGATGTCGGCCGGCACGCGCTCGAGCGCCATGACGGCGACCGCGCCCGCGTCCTCGGCGATCTTCGCCTGCTCGGCGTTGACGACGTCCATGATCACGCCGCCCTTGAGCTGCTCGGCCATGCCGCGCTTGACCAGGTCGGTGCCGGTCTGGGGGGTTGCGGGGGTGGTGGACACGGATGACCTCACACAGATGCGATCGACGACGGTTGGCTCCATCGTACGGGTGATGTGGATCCTAATGTCATGCCACCCCGGCGAATTACCCGGGCCAATCTGTCCACGGTGGCCTGCACGTGGCTCCTGTCAGGACCCACCGGGCTGCAACGTGCGGGGTTCCTCGTCGTCCATCTCGAAGGTGACGGGGTACGGGGCGTGGCCGGCCAGCCGCAGGTAGCGCACCAATCGGTGCCGGCGCACCGCCCGCGCGCCGCGCACCGCGTCGTTGTGGAATCGCCGCGCCATCGGCACGCGGCGCACCGCGGTCTGCAGTTCCGCGACCAGTTCCTCGCCGCCGGGTCGGGCCCGGAGGTCGTCCGCCTGGGCCGGGTCCTCGAACAGGAACCGCAGCGCCCGGGTCAGATCGCTCTCCGCGACCTCACGCTCCTCCTCGGCGGCGTTGCGCGCCTCGTGCGCGGCGCCGGCCAGCACGAGCGAGGACGCCGGATCCAAAAGCCCCGAGGTGGCGATCTCCTGCGCCACGGCCGAGCGCCGCAACAACTGCGCGTCCAGGGCCGCCCGACTGGAGTCCACGCGCGCATGCAGCCGATCGAGCCGCCCGGCGGTCCAGCTCAGGTACACCCCGACCGCGAGCACGGCGATCAAGATCCAGATGACAGTCATCACCCGGCGACCCTAGTACGCGCCGCCGGGGGCGTTCGCTATGCGGCGGGTGCTCCGGCGGTGACGGTTTCGTAGACGCCCAGGATGTCCGTGCCGACGGTCTCCCAGTCGTAGCGCCGCACGTGCTTGCGCCCGATCTCGCGCAACTCGTCCCGCCGCGCCGGGTCCCGCAACAGGCCCACGGCGGCGGCGGCGAGCGCCTCGGCGTCCTCCACCGCGAACAACTCCCCCGCCCGCCCGCCGTCCAGCACCTGGCGAAACGCGTCCAGGTCGCTCGCCAGCACCGGCGCCGCCGCCGACATCGCCTCGACCAGGATGATCCCGAAGCTCTCGCCGCCGGTGTTCGGCGCCACGTACACATCGACGCTGCGCAACAGCCGTGCCTTGTCCAGGTCGCTGACCATGCCGAGGAACGTGACCTGCCCGCGCAGCGCCTCCGGGAGATCCTCCACCGCCTCCTCCGCGTCACCGCGTCCGGCGACCAGCAGTCGCACGCCGGGAAACGCCTCGACGATCCTCGGGAACGCCTCGATCAGGGTGGGAAGTCCCTTGCGCGACTCGTCGATTCGCCCGATGAAGCCGATGGTGGGCGCCTCGGGCGTGCCCTGCCACGCGGGCTCGACGGGCGCGTCGGCGAAGAAGCCGACATCGACCCCGTTCGGGATCACCACCGCGTCGCCGCCCAGGTGTTCGACCAGCGTGCGGCGCGCGTACTCGCTGACCGCGATCCGCGCGCTGATCTTCTCCAGCGCGGGTTGCAGGATCGGGTAGGCCGCGATCATCGCGCGCGAGCGGGCGTTGGAGGTGTGGAACGTGGCCACCACCGGCCCGGACGCCGCCCAGCACGCGAGCAACGACAGGCTGGGGGTGGCCGGTTCGTGGATGTGCAGCACGTCGAAGTGCCCGTCGTGGATCCACCGCCGCACCCGCGCGGCGGACAGGAAGCCGAAGTTGAGCCGGGCCACCGAGCCGTTGTAGCGCACCGGCACGGCCCGCCCGGCCGGCACCACGTAGTCCGGTAGCGGGGTCTCGTCGTCGGCCGGCGCCAGGACCGAGACTTCGTGGCCGCGGGCGATCAGGTTCGCCGCCAGGTCCCGCACGTGGTACTGGACACCGCCCGGCACGTCCCACGAGTAGGGGCAGACGACGCCGATCCTCACTTGGCCCCCTCGATCCGGGCGAGCCGGCGTCGGTCCAGGTCGGCGATCCACAGCGGCTGGAGCATGTGCCAGTCCTGCGGGTCGCGCGCGATCGCCCGCGCGTAGGCGTCGGCGACCTGCTGCGTCATCACCGCGATCTTCTCCCGGCGGGTGCCCTCGGCCGGCACCTCGATCTCCGGGTGCAGCGTGCCGCGGATGACCTTGCCGTCCCACGGGAGGGTGACCGGGATCAGCGCCGCGCCGGTCTGGACGGCCAGCGCGGCGGGCCCCGCCGCCATCCGGGTCGCCTCGCCGAAGAACGTCACCGGCACCCCGGCGGCGGTCAGGTCGCGGTCGGACAGCAGGCACAACAACCGGCCCTCGCGCAGCCGCCGCGCCAGCGTGCCGAACGTGTTGCCATCGCCGCCGGTCAGCGGCAGCACCTCCATGCCCAGCGACTCGCGATAGGCGACGAAGCGCCGGTAGAGCGACTCCGGCCGCAGCCGCTCGGCGACGGTGGTGAACGGATAGCCCTTGAGCGTGATCCAGGCGCCGGCGTGGTCCCAGTTGCCCATGTGCGGGAGGGCGAAGATGACGCCCTTGCCGCGCGCGCTGCACTCGTCCAGCAGCGTGACGTCGCACTCCATGCGGGACAGCACCATCTCCTGGTCCCACACCGGAAGGCGGAACGCCTCCTGGTAGTAGCGCAGGTAGGACCGCATGCCCTCGCGCGAGACCTCGCGAATGCGCTCGGGTGTGGCGTCGGGCCCGAGCACGCGGCGCAGGTTGGCCTCGAGTTGCCGCACCCCGCCGCCGCGCCTGCGCCACGCGACGTCGGCAATCTGCCGAAAGAGCGCGGTGGCGACCGGTTCGGGCAGCCGCTTGACCACGGACCAGCCCAGGGCGTACCCGGTGTCGGCCAGTCGCTGCCCGAACTCGGTCATGCCTTGTCACCTCCGGGCAGTGCGTTGTCGATCGCGGACGCCGAGCGATGCACCGCGATCATCCGCTGGAAGACGGTGATCACGCTGCCCACGGCGATGAACCAGAGCGCCGCCTCCTGGATGTACGGCACACCGAGCCCGTCGAGACCGGTCGCCACCAGCGAGATGACCAGCCGTTCGGCCCGCTCGATCAACCCGGACACGTCGCACGCCAGCCCCAGGCTCTCGGCGCGGGCCTTGCAGTACGACACCACCTGGCCGGAGCCGAGGCAGACGATGGCCAGGATCGACATCCGCAGGTTGTCGCCGTCGCCCGCGAACCAGATCGCCAGCGCGCCGAAGATCGCGGCGTCCGCGACCCGGTCGAGCGTGGAGTCGAGGAACGCCCCCCACTTGGTCGAGCGCCCCAACTGGCGCGCCATGTTGCCGTCGACCAGGTCGGAGAAGATGAACGCGGTGATGACGAGCGTGCCGGTGAGGAACCAGCCGATCGGGAAGAACACCAGCGCCGCGACGACCACCCCGAGGGTGCCGATCAGCGTCACCGTGTCCGGACTCACGTTGTGGCGCAGCAGGAAACTCGCGAACGGGGTGAGCACACGCGTGAAGAAGGCACGAGCGTATTTGTTGAGCATCGCCTTCCCGAAGGATTGCCGGGGCGGCGGGGGATCCGAGGGACTCGACCCGCCTGGTGCGCCCATCGTACTGACGCGGTCGCACGTCCCGAGCCCCCCGTCGTCCGGGCGTGCCGCGCCCGGGCGTGCCGCGTTGGAGAAGGGCGCGTACGGCGAGGACACTTGTACTCGGTCCGGCGTCGGGGCAATGCTGCCGTTCAGGAATCGATTTGCGGACGTTGGCGTACCGACGACCGACTTTGCACCTGCGCGTCCGGGACGTCTGCGACGACCGCACCCAGATGGACAACCAGGAGGTGGCACATGGCGGATAAATCCGGAGCTAGCGCCGGAACCGTCGGCAGGGTAACCGCACCCGCGAGCCCGAACGCGGTACGCAACGTGGTGTTGGTGGGCCACACGGGCGCCGGCAAGACGACATTGGTGGAGTCCCTGCTCGTGGCGACCGGGACGATTCCCCGGGCCGGTCGCGTCGAGGACGGGACGACCGTCTCGGACTACGAGGACATCGAACACCGCCAGCACCGGTCGGTGGCGTTGTCGCTGTGCCCCGTCGAATACGAGGGCGTCAAGATCAACCTGCTCGACACCCCGGGCTACGCGGACTTCGTCGGCGACCTGCGCGCCGGTCTGCGTGCCGCGGACGCGGCGCTGTTCGTGGTCTCGGCCGCCGACGGCGTGGACGGCTCGACCCGGATGATCTGGGACGAGTGCGCCTCGATCGGCATGCCGCGCGCGATCGTGATCACCAAGCTCGACCAGGCCCGCGCCGACTTCGACGAGATGGTGCTGATCTGCCAGCGCGTGTTCGGCGACCCCGACTCGGACACCGTGCTGCCGCTCTACCTGCCGCTGCACGGCGAGGACGAGAGTGTGGCCGGTCTGATGGGCCTGCTCACCCAGCGCGTCTACGACTACTCCTCCGGCACCCGGCAGAGCCTGGACCCCGATCCCGAACACCTGCCGCTGATCGAGGACGCCCGCAACCGGTTGATCGAGGGCATCATCGCGGAGAGCGAGGACGAGTCCCTGATGGACCGCTACCTCTCCGGCGAGCGGATCGACGTGGACACGCTGATCGGCGACCTGGAGACGGCGGTCGCCCGCGGCTCGTTCTACCCGGTGCTCGCGGTCGCGCCGGACGGGCTGGGCACCATCGAGCTTTTGGAGGGCATCGTCCGGGCCTGTCCCGCGCCGCCCGAGCACGAGGTCCTGCCGGTCACCACGCCCGACGGCAAGCCGCGTGACCCGCTGACCTGCGACCCGGAGGGCCCGCTGGCGGCCGAGGTGATCAAGACCACCTCCGACCCGTACGTGGGCCGCATCTCGCTGGTCCGGGTCTTCTCCGGCACGCTGCGCCCGGACATGACGGTGCACGTGTCCGGACACGGGATGGCCGATCGCGGCCACGAGGACCACGACCTGGACGAGCGCATCGGCGCCATGTCCGTCCCGCTGGGCAAGCAGCAGCGCTCGCTGAACCGGGGCATCGCCGGCGACATCGTCGCGATCGCCAAGCTGACCCGGGCCGAGACCGGCGACACCATCTCGGACAAGGACGATCCGCTGCTGATGGAGCCGTGGATGATGCCCGACCCGCTGCTGCCGGTCGCCATCCGCGCGCACAGCAAGGCCGACGAGGACAAGCTCTCCCAGTCGCTGGCCCGCCTGGTCGCGGAGGATCCGACGCTGCGCCTGGAGCACAACACCGACACCCACCAGCTGGTCCTGTGGTGCATGGGCGAGGCGCACGTCGAGGTGCTGCTCGACCGGCTGCGCAGCCGCTACGGGGTCGCGGTGGACGCGGTGGCGCACCGGGTGTCGCTGCGCGAGACGTTCGCGGAGAAGGCGAGCGGGCGCGGTCGACACGTGAAACAGTCCGGCGGACACGGGCAGTTCGCGATCTGCGAGATCGACGTGGAGCCGCTGCCGGGCGGGAGCGGGTTCGAGTTCGTGGACAAGGTCTTCGGTGGCTCGGTGCCGCGCAACTTCATCCCGTCGGTGGAGAAGGGCGTGCGCGCGCAGATGGACAAGGGCGTCGCGGCCGGCTATCCGATGGTGGACCTGCGGGTGACGCTGACCGACGGCAAGGCGCACTCGGTCGACTCCTCCGACATGGCCTTCCAGATGGCGGGCGCGCTCGCGCTGCGCGAGGCCGCCGCGAGCACCCGGATCCACCTGCTCGAGCCGGTCTCCGAGGTGCGGGTCACCGTCTCCGACGAGTACGTGGGCGGCGTGCTCAGCGATCTCAGCTCGCGCCGCGGCCGCGTCGTGGGCACCGAGCCCATCGGCTCGGGCCGCACCCAGATCCGGGCCGAGGTCCCGGAGATCGAGATCAGCCGCTACGCGATCGACCTGCGCTCGATCAGCCACGGCACGGGCCAGTTCGCCCGCACCTACTGCCGCCACGACCCGATGCCGCCGCAGTTGGCCGCGAAGGTCACGGAGGACGCGGAGTCCTGACGCTCGACCGCGCGGCACGACCGGCCGGTACGACGGGCCGGCCGGTCGGGTCGCCGCGCCGCCTTGGCGCCCCGCTGCTTGCCGCCCCGCCGCTCCTGTCAGGGGATCGGCAGCGGGCGGTCCAGGGCGGTCAGGGTCAGCAGTACGCCGGCCGACGTCCAGGCCAGGGGGGCCACCGAGGCGGGTTTGCCGTCGGCGGAGACCTTCTCGGGAAGGGAGCCGGCCGCGGTGCGGTGGTCGGCCAGCCAGTCGAGCCGCAGCCGCGCACCGGCCCGGTCCCCGCTCGCCGCGCTGAACAGCGCGAACGACGCGGTCTCCGGGGTCCACGCCGCCGTCGGGTCGCCGGCCCAGTGCTCACCCGGCAGGATGCCCCCGTTGGGCAGCGTCAGCCGTTCGGCGGCGCCGCGAACCGCGCTCGCGACCCCGGCGTCGGCCGGCGCGAACGGCGGGCCCAGCCACGTCACCGCCGTGTCCGCGCCGCCCTTGGCCGAGGCCGTGCGCGGGTAGTCGTGCCGGCCGAAGGTGTCCCGGATCGCGCGGTCGAGCCGTTGTGAGGGTGCGGCCCAACGTTCGGCCGCGACCGGGTCGGTCCGGCGGGCCAGGTCGACGGCTGCCCGCAACCCGGCCGACAGCGGCGCGGCGGTGCCCAGGGTGACCTGGTCGGTTCGGGTCTCCCAGTAGTCCGGGCCGCGTGGCGGCAGCCCGTTCGGCCGCAGCCGCCCGGTCACCGCGTCGCCGGCCGCGCGCACCATGGGCCACAGCTCGGCGAGCGCGGCGGTCGTCTCGGGGGCCTTCGGGTCCTGGTGGACGTACCAGAACCAGACCGCCCACGGCACCCAGCCGTTGCCGTCCAATTGGGCGGCGCGCTTGTCCCCGACGGGGCCGCCGTCCAGCCGATAGCGCGCCTCCCAGGTGCCGTCGGGGCGTTGCAGCGTGGCCAGCTTGCGCAGTACGTCGAGCGCTTCGCGGCCGTGCCCGGTGGCGGTGTAGGCCGCCGCGACCCACGCGGCGTCGCGCGGCCAGACGTACCTCCAGATGCCGTACCAGGCGGCGGCGACCGACCCGTCCGGCTGGGTCAGGACGCGCATGTCGAGCAGCGCGCGCTCGGCCATCTCGCGGTCGCGCGGCGTCGCCCCGGGGACGGTGCCCCGGGCGAGCCAGGCGCGCTCGGCCTCGGTGGGCGCGGCGGGCGGCGCGTCGGTGGGCAGCGCGATCGGGCCCTCGGGGCCGGATATGACGCCGCCGAGGAGCAGCGGCCGGGTGGTGGGCGGGGGTGGGGCCGCGCCGCCGACGAAGACGACGATGCCGGCGGCGAGCAGTACGCCGATCACGGCGATGCCGAGGGAGCGGGCCCTGCCGAGCGAACGCCCGAGTCGGGGCCCCCTGTTCGCCACGTTCGCCGTCTCCGCCCCCGGGCCCCCCGTCGCCTTCGTGGCAACCGGGCCGTTACTCGTTCGGCCCAGTCTAGGCATCGTCCGATCATCGTTCGAACGCGCGTCGGCAGACGTCCCGACCATCCACCGCGCCCTCGCCCGCATCGCGCCCGCCTCGCCGTACGACCCGTGACCACGAGCCGGAGCGGGCGGGGACGGATCAGCCGAAAGTACGACGAGTCTACGAAGTCGGATCCGGGTGGGGCTCGGTGACCGGCGCCAAACCGGTCGAACAGGTGATTCGTCGGCGTTCCGCGACCAGGGACCAGACGCCGGCAACCAGCACGGCCAGGCCGACCAGGACATATGCGTTGCCCACGAGCAGCTGCCATCCGTGCAGATTCAGCTCCCCACCGTCACCGAACGGCACCGTCCACACGATCCCGCTCGGCAGCACCCCGGAGACCCGGGCCCGGTGCATCGGATAGGCCGCGGCCACGGCGAGCACCGCGACCAGCGCGAGCGTGGCGGCCGGGGCGCGGGTGCGCCGGACCCGGTCGATCAGCACCACGACCAACGGCAGCGCCCACGCCCAGTGATGGGTCCAGGAGATCGGCGACACCAGCAGCGCGGTCAGCGCACACAGGCCCACCCCCGTGAGCGTCGCCCCGCGCCGGGCCGCCCGCACCGCGAGCGTCATCCCGACCGCCGCCACGAACAGCGCGAGCAGCGGCCACAACCACCCGGGAGGCGTCTGGGCGCCGAACTGCCGGGTCAGCGCGCCGTGCACGGACTGATTGCCGGGGAACTGGGCCAGTCCGATCCGGGTGTCGTCCAGGAACAGGCCGCCCCAGTAGTCCGCGCACTCGCGGGGCAGTACCGCGAACGCCGCCGCAAAGGTGGCGACGAACACGCCCAGCGCGGTCAGTCCCTCACGGACCCGGCCGGTCAGCAGCAGATACGGGATGAAGATCGCCGGCGTCAGCTTGAGCCCGGCCGCCAGGCCCACCCCCACACCGGTGAATCGGGCACCGCGCGCCCGCGCGAAGTCGGACAGCACCAGGACGAGCAGCAGCAGGTTGATCTGGCCGAAGCGCAGGTTCTCCTGGACCGGCTCGGTCCACAACAGCGCGGCGGCGGTCAGCGCGGTCGCCTTCACCCGGTCCCCGCGCGACCCGACGATCCCCCACGCGAGCCACGTCGCCACCACGAGCAGCACGAGGTTGCCCGCCACCCCGATCACCTCGACCGCGCCCCACGGCAACCACGCCAGCGGGGTGAACGTCAGCCCGGCCCACGGCGTGTAGGTGAACGGCAACCGGCCGGGCCGGATCGTGTACAGCTCGCCGTCGCCGGCCAGCACCTCCAGGCCGCCCTGGCGATAGACCTTCAGATCGCCCAGCCACCACATGTCGGCGGACCCGAACGTGCCCAGCAGCAGATACGCGGTGATCGAACACGCGGCCACCACGAGGGCCGTCCGCCGGGTCACCCCGCAGCGATGACGGTGTCCGGCCGCAGGTGGGCCGGCATCGCACACGCGGGCGTCCCGCCGGGCATGCGGTCGCGGTTGTCGGCCACCAGCCGGTACACCCCGTGCGCCGCGATGCTGACCGGCTGCACGCGCAGCGCCGCGCCGGCCAGGGCCCACGGGCCGCCCGCGTTCATCAGCAGCTTGGCCACCGCGTGGTGGCCGCCGTACACGGTGCCCACGGGGGTCACCCACAACACCTCGTGCTCGGCGCGGTGCTGCTCGACGCCCAACTCCTCCAACTCGGCGAACTGCCAGGCCACCACGTCGGCGTCGAACGGAATGTGCTTTTGCGCGAACTCCACCGACCGGGTGCAGAAACCACAGTCGCCGTCGTACACGAGAACCGGTCGTGCGCTCAAAGTTCTTCTCCTCAACAACCGCTGACAACCACTGACAACCGCTCGGATCCTGCGGGTGGACGGGTCAGTCGACCGGCCAGGCGGTGGCCAACATCTCGCGCGTGTCCGCGAGCAGTTGCGGCAGCACCTTGGTGTGCCCGACCACGGGCATGAAGTTCGTGTCCCCGCCCCACCGGGGCACCAGGTGCTGGTGCAGGTGCGCGGCGATGCCGGCCCCGGCGACGTGGCCCTGGTTCATCCCGATGTTGAAGCCCTGCGCCCCCGAGACCTTGCGCAGCGTGCTCATCGCCAGCTTGGTGAACCGGGCGAGTTCTATCGTCTCGGCGTCGTCGAGGTCGGTGTAGTCGGCGACGTGCCGGTAGGGCACCACCATCAGGTGGCCGCCGTTGTACGGGTACAGGTTCAACACCGCATAGACCTGCTCACCCCGCGCGACGACGAGCCCGTCGACATCGCTCAGCGAGGGAATCCGGCAGAACGGGCACCCGTCGTCGGGGGTCGGCCCCGACGGCTTGTTCTCCCCCTTGATGTACGCCATCCGATGGGGAGTCCACAGCCGGGCGAAGGCGTCCGGCCCCCCAACCCCGTCCTGGATCTCGGGCTCGCTCGTCATGCCAGGAAGCATATGCCGTGGGCACACGCCGACCACGACCCGGTGACGGGCCGACCGCGGCCCGGTGATCGCACTGCCGCGCGATCACCGGGCCGCCGCCGACGACATCGCGTCAGACCTGAACGCGGTCCCGGACGGCCTTGACGATCTCGGCCACCGCGGCGTCGACCGGGACGCCGTTGTTCTGCTCGCCGTTGCGGTAGCGGAAGCTCACCGCGCCGGCCTGGACGTCCTCGTCGCCCGCGAGCAGCATGTACGGGATCTTGTCCTTGTTGGCGTTGCGGATCTTCTTCTGCATGCGGTCGGCGGAGTCGTCGATCTCGACCCGGATGCCCTGCGCCCGGAGCTTGGTCGCGACCTCCTCCAGATACGGCACGTGCTCCTCGGTGATCGGGATGCCGACCACCTGGACCGGCGCGAGCCACGGCGGCATCTTGCCCGCGTAGTGCTCGAGCAGGACCGCGAAGAATCGCTCGATCGAGCCGAACAGCGCGCGGTGGATCATCACGGGCTGCTGCCGGGTACCGTCGGCGGCGGTGTACTCCAGGTCGAAGCGCTCGGGCAGGTTGAAGTCGACCTGGATGGTCGACATCTGCCAGGTCCGCCCGATCGCGTCCTTGGCCTGGACCGAGATCTTCGGCCCGTAGAACGCGGCGCCGCCCGGGTCGTCGACCAGTTCCAGGCCCTGCTTCTGCGCGGCCTGGCGCAGCGTCTCGGTGGCCTCGGTCCAGTTCTCCTCGGTGCCGATCGACTTCTCCGGGTTCCTGGTGGACAGCTCCAGGTAGAAGTCGTCGAGGCCGTAGTCGCGCAGCAGGTTGAGCACGAACGTCAGCAGCGAGTCCAGCTCGCCCGCCATCTGGTCGCGCGTGCAGTAAATATGCGCGTCGTCCTGGGTGAAGCCGCGCGCGCGGGTCAGCCCGTGCACCACGCCCGACTTCTCGTAGCGGTAGACGGTGCCGAACTCGAACAGGCGCAGCGGGAACTCGCGGTAGGACCGGCCCCGGGCCCGGTAGATCAGGTTGTGCATGGGGCAGTTCATCGGCTTGAGGTAGTAGTTCTGCCCCTCGTCCAGCTCCATGGGCGGGTACATGCCGTCGGCGTACCAGTCCAGGTGGCCGGAGACCTCGAACAGCTTGCCCTTGGTGGCGTGCGGCGTGTAGACGAACTGGTAGCCCGCCTCCTCGTGCCGGCGCCGCGAGTAGTCCTCCATCGTGCGGCGGATGATGCCGCCCTTGGGGTGGAAGACGGCCAGGCCGGAGCCGATCTCCTCGGGGATGGAGAACAGGTCCAGCTCGGCGCCGAGCTTGCGGTGGTCGCGCTTCTCGGCCTCCTCGAGGAAGGTCGTGTAGGCCTTGAGCTCGTCCTTGCTCGGCCACGCGGTGCCGTAGATGCGCTGGAGCTGCTTGTTCTTCTCGCTGCCGCGCCAGTAGGCGGCGGCGGAGCGCATCAGCTTGAACGCGGGGATCAGCCGGGTGGTGGGCAGGTGCGGGCCTCGGCAGAGGTCCTTCCAGCACAGCTCGCCGGTCTTCGCGTCCAGGTTGTCGTAGATGGTCAGCTCGCCCGCGCCGACCTCGGCGGACGCGCCCTCGGCGGCCTCCGCGGCGGAGCCCTTGAGGCCGATCAGCTCCAGCTTGTACGGCTCGTCGGCAAGCTCCGCGCGCGCGTCCTCGTCGGTGGTGACCCGGCGAGCGAAGCGCTGCCCCTGCTTGACGATCTCCTGCATCTTCTTCTCGATGCGCTTGAGGTCGTCGGGGTGGAACGGGGTCTCGACGTCGAAGTCGTAGTAGAAGCCGTCCTTGATCGGCGGGCCGATGCCGAGCTTGGCCTCGGGGAACAGCTCCTGTACGGCCTGCGCCAGCACGTGCGCGGCGGAGTGGCGCAGGATGTTCAGGCCGTCGTCGGAGCCGATCAGGACGGGCTCGACCTCGTCGCCGTCGACCAGGACGTAGGCCAGGTCGACCAGTCGGCCGGCCACGCGCGCGGCGACCACCGAGCGGTCGCCGTCGAAGAGCTCGGCGGCCGTCGTGCCCGTGGTCACCACCCGCTCGTCCCGGTCCGGGTCGCGGCTGATGGTCACTCGGGCTTCGGACACCGTTCGTCTCCTGACGTGTGGTTGGCGGATGTCGCGTGGCGCGGCTCGGCTCGCTGGTACGCCGATGCGCTCGCTCGCACACCGATGCTATCGAGCCGGGAGCGCGAACCTTGCCTCGGTTTCCCCACCCCGCGCGGGCGCCGGCCCGGCGTGGGGGCGCCGGAGCGGAGGTGTCGGCGGAGGCACCTGCGCAGTCGTGTCGCCGTCGCGTCGCCGTCGCGACGACGAAAGATGGCGCCCCGACTTCCCACAGGGTCACTCCTTCGGGTGAGAATAGGGCCCGTGACGCAACGGATGGCCTCGCTGGCAGTCCCGCTGCGGCCGGTCATCCGGCTGTTGGCCGGGGCTGTGCTGGCGTGCGCCGCGCTCCTGGGCAGCGCGTTTCCGGTCCACGCCGAGTCGCTGCCGTCGACCGCGACCATTCCGACGGTGTGTCCCTTCCATCACACGGCGCACGAGCAGCGGGACGCGGGCGGTCCGCACGACAAGGGCGACGGTTCGGGACGCTGCGGGGATCGCTCGCACGCGTGTGTGCCGGCCACCGTCCCGCCGCTGCCGCCGGTGGTCGCGCCCGCGCCGTGCTCGATGTTGCCGCCGTGGTTGGCCGATCCGGACGCCGTCGGCATCGCGCCGGCACCCACGCCCGCCAAGGACGCCCCCGATCTGACGGTGCTCTGCGTCAGTCGTACGTGATCCGCGCGGCACACCTCGCACGGTCCACAGACGTATCCCGGAATCGGAATAAGGCGGAGCCATGGGGCAACAGTCCCCCAACACCTCGAAGAAGCAGAGCAAGGCACAGCGATCCGCCAGGATGGCGGCGACGCGTGAGCGGGTGGCCGCGCAGCGCGAGGCGGAGCGCAAGGCCGCCAAGCGTCGTTCGGCGATCATCTTCGGCGCTTCCGGCATCGCGGTCCTCGCCTTGGTGGCGGGGTTGACCGCCGTGGTCATGTCGTCGAGCGACGACGACAAGAAGTCGAGCGCGAACAACGTCATCGCCGACGTGCGGCCCGACCCCAACACCAAGAGCGACATAGCCGGCGTAAGCGCCTACACCGCGGCGCAGGGGCACATCGCCAAGCCCAAGGAGGTCACCTACCGGCAGGTTCCGCCGGTGGGCGGCGAGCACGACCCGGTGTGGCAGAACTGCGGGATCTACGACGCGCCGATTCCCAACCGCAACGGCGTGCACTCGCTGGAGCACGGCACGGTCTGGATCACGTACCAGAACAACCTGCCCGCGGACCAGCTGGAAGTGCTGAAGTCCAAGGTCAAGGGCAAGACGTACATGATGCTGAGCCCCTACGACGGCATCGACAAGCCGATCGTCGCCTCGGCGTGGGGCCTGCAGCTGAAGCTGGACAACGCGAGCGACCCGCGCCTGGACCAGTTCATCACGAAGTACAAGGAAGGCAAGCAGACTCCGGAGCCCGGTTCGCCGTGCACGGGCGGGGTCGGGAAGCCGACCTCGTGAGGCCGCGCGCACGTGTCGCGACGATGATCGCGACGGGGCTGCTGGCCGTTCCGGTCCTGGCCGCCTGTTCCTCGGACGACTCCGGCAAGCCGGCCGCCCCGCCCGCGCCCGCGCGGGCGCTGGGTCCGGCGCCGGCGGCGGTGCCGAATCCGCCGGCGGACGACTCGGTGGAGGCGGGGTTCGCGCGCGACATGCGCACGCACCACGCGCAGGCCGTGCAGATGGGGATGATGATCCGCGATCTGACCCAGGACGACGCGACGCGCAAGCTCGCGTACGACATCGCGCTGACCCAGCAGGAGCAGATCGGCCGGATGGCGTCCTGGCTCCAGATGTGGGGCCTGACGCTCGGCTCGACCCGGCCGGTCATGCAGTGGATGACGCCGGGTTCGATGCCGGGCCACTCCGGGCACGGCACGCCGGCCGCCGGTGCGGACACGCAGCTGATGCCGGGGATGGCCACGCAGGCACAGTTGGACAAGCTGGCGACGTTGCGCGGCAAGGACGCCGAGGTGATGTTCCTCCAGCTGATGATCGCGCACCACGAGGCGGGGGTGGCGATGGCCCGCGAGGGCCAGGCGCGCGCGCAGGTCCAGCAGGTGAAGGATCTGGCGAACACGATGGTCGTCGGGCAGAGCTCGGAGATCGACCTGATGCGCTCGATGTTGACGGAGCGCGGGGCGGGTTAGGCGCGGGGCGGGTGGGACGAACCGCGGTGTACGCCCGGCTCGTCCGCCCGCCGGACATGCGTGTGGGGCACGGGATGCACATCCCGTGCCCCACACGTGTCGGATCGTCTCACGCCTCGGCGGTCGCCTCGCCGGTGTGGCGTCGGCGGCGGACTTCGCGCACGACACGTGCCGGCACGCCGACGATCAGCGGGACGGAGGCGCCCAGCGCCATACCGCCGAGGGCGACCAGGAGCGGGCTGTCCTCGACGATGTGGCCGGCCAGCGTGCCGACCGTCATCGCGTACGACACCGAGATGACCGCGCCGACCAGGGTGGCCGCGCGGAACTGCGGTGGCGGGTAGCCGAGTCGGCCGGCGAGCATGTTCACCGCGGTCCGCCCGCCGGGCAGGAATCGGGCCGCGATCAGCGCCGACATGCCGCCCTTGGCGAGCGCGTTGCGGGCCAGGTCCATCGCCTTTTGCCGGCGCGGTCCGAGAACGGCGTCGCCCCCGCGGCGAAGCCGTGCGCGGCCGACCGCGTAGGCGCACTGGTCTCCGACGAAGGCACCGATCGCGGCGGTCAGCAGCACCAGGGCCAGATAGCGCACGTCGCCGTCGGCGACCGCCGCGGCGGCCATCACGAGTTCGTCGCCGGGCACGATGGGCACCACGGCGTCGATGGAGACGATCAGTGGCATCACCAGCCACAGCCAGGGCGAGAACAGCAGCCCGGTCCCGGCGCCGGTCACTGGAGTACCCCCGACCACGCGCAGTGGATCGGGGGACGGGTATCGGTCACCGGGAGATCATCGCGCGATCCCCCATCCGGTGGAACATCGGGTCCGGGTCACCGACGCTCACGGGACGTGATACGGCCGGAAAAACACCGATCTCGACCCTCGGTTCGCACCGAAATTCGGGTCCTCACCATGTCGACTTCCCGACATGGGCGCGCTTCGGGCGGTCGGGGTGGGACCCGGTCACGACGGCGCGGTCTCACGGCGTCACGGCCTCACGAGGAACGCCGCTCGACCAGCGTCGTGCCCAACACCGCGGATGTCCCCGGGCCCCCGCCGCCGATCCGCTCCAGCAGCAACCGCGTCATCAACCGACCCTGCTCCGCGACCTGTTGCCGCACCGTCGTGAGCGCGGGCTCGGCCCACCCCGCGACATCCGCGTCGTCGAAGCCGACCACCGCGACATCCTCGGGCACGCGCCGACCCGCCGCCGCCAACGCCGCCATCGCGCCGACCGCCATCAGGTCGGACGCCGCGAACACCGCGTCCAGGTCCGGCGCCTGGGCCAACAGCGTGCGCATCGCGGCGGCCCCACCGGCCCGACCGAAGTCCGCGTGCGCAACCAGCGCCGGCCCGGGTACCGCGTCCAGGTAGCCGCGCAGCCGGTCCACGCCCGCACACATGTCCTGCGGGCCGGCGATCGTGGCGATCCGCCGTCGTCCGCGCGCGCTCAGGTGCTCCACCGCGGCGCGCGCACCGCCCACGTTGTCCGCGTCCACGTAGACGAAGTCGGCATCCGGACCGAGTGGTCGCCCGCCCACCACCACGGGCATACCCGCGTCGTGCAGCCGACCCGCCAGCGAGTCGTCGCCGTGCAACGACACCAGCAGCGCCCCGTCCACGTGGCCGCCGCGCAGATACCGCTCCAGCCGGTCCTGCTGCGCGGCTGTGCGCACCATCATCAGCACGAGCTGGTTGTCGGTGTCGGCCAGTTCGGCGCCCACGGACCGCACGATCGCCGACAGGTACGGATCGCCGAAGAGCCGGGTCTCCGGCTCCTGGACGACCAGCGCCACCGAGTCGGTGCGCCGGGTGACCAGCGTGCGGGCCGCGCGGTTGGGTACGTAGCCGGTCCGCGCGATCGCCGCCTCGACCACCTCGCGCACCCGCGGGCTGACCTTGGGTGAGCTGTTGATCACCCGGGAGACGGTGGCGCGGGACACCCCGGCCACCGCCGCCACCGTCTCCAGGGTCGGCGGTTCGGCCGCCGAGGCGACCTTGCTCCGACCGTCAGTCCTGGTCAATGCTCCCCAATCCGTCCGAGGCCGGCTCGGCTTCGGGCACCCGATCGCCGGCGATCAACGCCGCGTACCAGCGTGCGCTGTGCTTGGGCGTACGCCGACCGGTCGCGAAGTCCACGTGCACGATGCCGAAGCGTTTGGCATAGCCGTACGCCCACTCGAAATTGTCCAACAAGGACCACACGAAGTAGCCCCGGACGTCCACCCCGTCGTCGACGGCCCGGCCCACCGCCGCGACGTGCGCCGCGATGTAGGCCGTGCGTTCGACGTCCTCGATCGTGCCGGCCGGGTCCATCCGGTCCTCGTAGGCCGCGCCGTTCTCGGTCACCATCAGCGGCAGGCCCGGCGCCTCGGCCCGCAACCGGTTCAGCACGTCGTACAGCCCGCTCGGGTCGATTCCCCAGCCCATCGCGGTGCGCTCGCCCGGCACCTGCGCGAAGCGCACGTCCGGGCACGCGGGCCACGGGGAGTACACGCTCGCGCCGTGCCCGTCGTCCCGGGGCGCGGCGGCCCGGGACGTCTCGGTGTCGCCGTCCTCGGCGCCGCCCACCAGGAGCGGCGTGTAGTAGTTCACCCCGAGCACGTCGATCGGCCGGGCAATCTCGGCGAGATCGCCGTCGCGGACGAACGCCCAGTCGGTCACCGAGGCGGTGTCGCGGAGCACGTCCGCCGGATACTCGCCGCGCAGCAGCGGGTCGAGGTGGATCCGGTTGGCCAGGCCGTCCACCCGACGCACCGCATCCAGGTCCGCCGGCCGGTCCGAGAGGGGGCGCACCGCCGCCGGATTGAGGGTGATCGCGATGCGATGCCCGGCCGGCAGTTCGGCCCGCAACGCCGCGACGCCGAGCCCGTGGGCGAGCAGCAGATGGTGGTTCGCACGCAGCGACAACTCCTGGTCGGTCGCCCCCGGCGCGTGTACGCCCGATCCGTGGCCCAGGAACGCGGAGCACCAGGGCTCGTTGAGCGTGGTCCAGTCGCGCACGCGGTCGCCGAGCCGCGCCGCCACCAGCCGCGCGTAGTCGGCGAATCGGGCCGAGGTGTCGCGCGCGCCCCATCCGCCCGCGTCCTGGAGCGCCTGGGGCAGGTCCCAGTGGTACAGCGTCGCGTACGGATCCACGCCGTGCGCGAGGAGTTCGTCCACGAGTCGATCGTAGAAGTCCAGCCCGGCCGCGTTGACCGGGCCGCTGCCGGTGGGCCACACCCGCGCCCAGGCGATGGAGAACCGGTAGGCGCCCAGGCCGAGTTCGGCCATCAGGGCGACGTCCTCGCGATAGCGGTGATAGTGGTCGGTGGCCACGTCGCCGGTGTCGCCGGCGTGCACCCGGCCCGGGACGCGGCTGAACGTGTCCCAGATCGACGGCGCCCGTCCGTCCTCGGCCGCGGCCCCCTCGATCTGGTAGGCGGCGGTGGCGGCGCCCCAGACGAATCCGGGCGGGAAGCGGTCGGCGAACCGGGTCGACGAGGCCGGGGCCTGGTCTGTGGTGAGGGCGTGGTCGGTCATGATCGGATTTCCTTACGTAGGAGGTGGGTCGGCCGGCTCGACGGCGTGTGCTCAGCCCTTGACCGCGCCCTGCATGATTCCGCCGACGATCTGCCGGCCGAGCAGGCCGAAGACCACCAGGACGGGCAGCGTGCCCAGCAACGTCCCGGCGAGGATGATCGATTGGTCGTGCACGTATCCCCCGCCGAGCGAGTTGATCGCGACCTGCACGGTCGGATTGCTCGACGACAGCGCGATGATCGGCCAGAAGAAGTCGTTCCACGTGGTCATGAAGGTGAGCAGACCGAGGACCGCCATCGCCGGGCGGGCGATCGGTACGACGATCGACCAGAAGATCCGCGCGTAGGACGCACCGTCCACCCGGCCGGCCTCGATCAGTTCGTCGGGCAGCGCCTCCATCAGGTACTGCCGCATGAAGAACACGCCGAACGCGGTGACCAGCGTGGGCAGTACGACGGCCTGCAACTGGTTCACCCACTGCAACTTCGCCATGATCATGAACAGCGGGATCAGCCCGAGCTGCGGCGGGATCATCATCGTCGCGACGGTGATCCCGAGCAGCGCGCCGCGCCCCCGGAACCGCAGCTTGGCGAAGGCGAATCCGGCCAGCGTCGAACACAACACGGTGCCGGCGGCGACGGTGATCGACACGATCGTCGAATTGATCAACGCCTGGACGATGTCGGCCTCGTCGAGGGCCTTGTCGAAGTTGGAGAGCAGGTTGCCACCGGGCGTGAAGGGCGGCGGCACGTGGTTGATGTCCGCGTTGCTGCGGGTGGCGGCGACGATCGACCAGTAGAAGGGGAAGATCGAGAGCAGGGTCGCGAAGCCCAGGATCAGGTATACGAGCGGCCCGCCGTGGAGTTGACGCGAACGCCTGGACCGACGGACGCCCCCAAAGCGCCGGGAGCGATCTCGCGGCGGGGCAACCGATGCACCGGCCATGTCAGCGGCCCTCCCGGATTTCGCGACGCGAACGGCGCCCGGCGACAAGCGCGTTGGCCCCGATGACGAGAAGAATGATCAGGAACGTGGTCCACGCGATCGCGGACGCCTTGCCGAGCGCGTAGTTGCTCCACCCGGTCTCGTACATGTAGAGCCCGATGGTCTGGTACTGGTGCGAGGCCCCGCCGCGCACGCCGATCGGGCCGCCCTGGAGCAGCAGCGGCTCGGCGAAGATCTGCATCGCGCCGATCGTCGAGACCACGACGGTGAATACGATCGTGGGCCGCAGTCCGGGGATGGTCACGTGCCGGAACTGATGCCAGGACTTGGCCCCGTCGAGCGCGGCGGCCTCGTAACGATCGTGCGGAATGGCCTGCATCGCGGCGAGATAGATCAGCGCGTTGTAGCCGACCCAGCGCCAGGTGACGATGGTGGAGATGGCGATCTGCGAGGTCCAGGTGCCGTTGTACCAGTCGACGTTGTCGACGCCGAACAGGCCGAGGAACCAGTTGACCATGCCGTAGTCCCGCCCGAACAAACCACCGAACACCAGCGTCGCGGCGGCGACTGACGTCGCGTAGGGCATCAGGATCGCGACCCGGAAGAAGGTCCGCCCCCGCAACCGACGGTTGAGCAGATGCGCCAGGCCGAGCGCCATGCACAACTGCGGCACGGTCGAGATCACGCCGATGGTGAAGGTGTTGCGCAGCGCCTTCCAGAAGAAGGGGTCGTGCCAGAGGTTGGTGTAGTTCTCCAGGCCCAGCCAGGTCATCTCATCCGGGTTCTGCAACCGGACGCGGTGCAGCGAGATGTAGCCGGTGTAGAGCAGCGGGAACAGCCCGAAGGCAACGAAGAGCACAAAGAAGGGCGCAACGAAGCCGTACGGGGACGCGGCATCGACCCGCCGCCGCCATACCTGACGGGACGTCGGGAAGACGGTGCCCGCCCGAGAACGCGAGCCGGACCGAAATCGGGACCCCGGCCAACGCGGGAATCGAGTCGCAGAAGCGGAAGGTGGCGGAGCCGCCATCGAAATCACTCCGGACAGGGTGAGGTGGGTGAGCGGTCGTGGGGGGCGGGCGGGGGTGTCGGGGACGGGCGGGGGCGAGCGAGCACCGGGACGGGCGTGGGGGCGGGCGCTCGTCGGGCGGGCGAGACGGGCGCTGGGGCGGGCGGGCGCGGGGGCGGGCGGGCACCGGACCGACATGGGCGTCGCCCCCTGGCTTCGTCCGGAGGCCGACCACCCGCTCGACGCGGGAACCGGCCACCGACTCGACCCGGGAGCGCACCCCTGGCTCGGCGCAGGGGCCGACCACCCGCTCAGCACGGAGGTCGACGACCCACTCGACACGGAGACCGGCCACCAACCCGACATGGGCACCCCCCGACCCGGTCCGGACGCCGACCACCCGCTCGACACGGGAACCAGCCACCGACTCCACCCGGGAGCGCACCCCTGGCTCGGATTGGGGGCGACCGCCGGCAGCGCAGAAGCCGGCCACCGGCCGCGGCATCGGGACCGGCCGGCCGCTCGACGCGGGACCGGCGCCGCCGATTCGACGCGGAGGATGTCGCACCCTGGCCCGGCACGGACCCGCCACCGGCCGGGCACGGCGGTCGGCCACCCCGCTCGGGGCGGGATCGACCTCCGGCTCGCCGCGGCGGTCGACCCGCTCGGCTCGGCGCCGGGGAGTCGGCCGCCGGCTCGGGTGCCAAGGGGTCGGCCGCCGGCTGGGGACGGGGGTCGGCCGCCCGCTCGGTGCGGGCCTTCGTACCCGGCCCCCGCCGCTCGCACGTCGCCCGGTGCTGCCGCCGTCGTCAGCTTGCGAGGGCGTTTTTGACCGCGTCGCGTGCTCGCTTCCACGCGTCGTCCGGTTTGACCCCCTGGGCCTCCACGGACGTCAGTGCGGTGGTGATGTTGTCCTTGATGTCGTTGTGCCGAACCCCGGTGACCTGCACGGGCATCCGTTCCGCCGCCGCGCTGAAGATCGCACCGATGGGCGCGTTGTTGAAGTAGGGATCCAGCGTCGCCTTGACGCTTTCGATCGCCCCGGTCTTGGACGGGAAGTTCCCCTGCTTCCGGAACATCTTCGCCTGCTGCTCGGGCGCGGTCAGCCAGGCGACCAGTTCGGCCGCTTCCTTGTGGTGCTTGCCGCCCTTGGGAACGGCGAGGTACGAGCCGCCCCAGTTCCCCGTCCCACCGGGCCCCGCAGCGACGTCCCACTTGCCCTTGCCTGCGTCACCGGCCTGGGTCTTGATGTACCCGATCATCCACGCCGGGCACGAGAGCGAGGCGAAGCCGTCGGCCGAGAACGCCTGGTTCCAATCGCTCTGGAACTGCTGCAAAGCGGCCGACAGTTTCCCGTCGGCGGCCTGCGCGGCCAGGTCCCACGCGTGCTTGACGGTCGGATTGGTGTCGTAGATCGGCTTGCCGGCCGCGTCGTAGTAGGACTCCTGCTGCTGCCCGATGATCGCGTTGTACAACCCGGTCACACTGTCCAGGTAATGCGTCTTCTTCGGCGCGTTCGCCTGGAACTGCCGCCCCAGTTCGACGTATCCCTCCCACGTCGACCAGCGCCGCGCCAACTCCTCGCGATCTGTGGGAAGTCCGGCCGCCCGGAACAGATCGCTGCGATAGCAGATCGCCATCGGCCCGATGTCCGTCCCGACCCCCAGCACCTTCCCGTCGGCGGTGGTCGCCGCCTTGCTCTTCCACGGCAGGTACTCGGCATTGCCACCCGCGAGGCCCAGCGAGTTCAGATCCACCCACTTGTCGGCCTGGTTCCGCACGACGTCGGCGATCCGCCCGACCTCGATGCCCTGGATGTCGTCGATCCCGCCCCCACCGGCGAGCCGGGTCTGCACGGTACGCCAGTAGTCCTCCTCCTTCTCGGTGTCGTGCTGAACGATCCTGACGCCCGGGTGCGTCTGCTGATACTCGGCGTACAACCCGGCCTCCTCGAAGCCGAACGTGCCGAACAGCCCGACGTTCAGGGTGACTTTGCCGTCCCCCGAGCCGGACCCCCCGTCACCCCCACACCCGGCGAGAACGGATCCGACCAACAGCGCGGTACACAGAGCGGACAGGGCTCTGACTCGACCACGAACGTAGCGCGTGCGCATGGAAAGACCTCCTGATGACCCTGCATCCGGGACGGCGATGAGCGAGGTACGTCGTGCGGCGGTACGAAACTGCGGCGGTGCGGTCGTCCATGGCGGCCCGACACCAACGGCACGGCAACACGGAACACGCGCCATCGACGCGGCCGGGCCCACGTTGTGAGAGCGCTCTCACAACGTGCTCAGGAGCCTGTCCTGCCCCATCACCCTTGTCAATACTTCAAAGGCCCCACACCCACCCCGAGCCCACAAACCCCACCGAACGCCCAGAAGCCCCGGACCACTTTCGTGATCCGGGGCTCCGGCAAGCGTGGGCGATACTGGGATCGAACCAGTGACCTCTTCGGTGTGAACGAAGCGCTCTCCCGCTGAGCTAATCGCCCGGGTGCAGGGAGAACATTACCGCATGGGTGGGGGCGGTTGTGACCGCCCTCCGCGGGTGGGGCGCGAGGAGCCGCCCGGGCTGGGGGGCGGCTCGCGGGGGGGTCAGAACGGGAGGGCCATGCCGTATTTCCACAGGTACAGGGCCACTGCCGCGGCGATCAGGAGCAGGCCGATCGCGAGCATGATCATGTTGCGGCGGCGGGTCTTGGGGTCGAGGGCGCGGGTGGCGGCCCTGGTGACCTTGTCCTTGGTCCACAGCAGCGTGCGCTGCGCCCAGACGAATTCGGTGCCCAGGACGGCGAGGCCGAGGAAGATGACCGCCCAGCCGGGACCGGGCAGCGGGAGCATGATGATGCCGCCCACGATGATCGCGAAGCCGATGATGGCGACGCCGATCTGCCAGGTCATGTGCAGCGGCTTGGAGCGCTTGATGAAGGCCGGCGCGCGGGAGCCGAATGGTTTCGCCTCGGGCGTCCCGGTGGTTGTGCCGGCCTTCGTCGCGCCCTCGGGTGCCGCCGCTGCGGCCGGGTCGTCCCGGTCGGCGGTGGGCTTCCCGGCGGCGTGCGCGCTGTTCTCCGCGACCCCCGTGTCCATCGTCCGTCTTCCTCTCTCGTCGTACCGGCCGTCGTCCACCGGATGCCTCCGTTCGCCCGGGGCCGGCGCCGACCTCGGCCCGGCCTGGCTTGACAACGCTACAAGGGGGCAGAGGTTCGGTGCAGACCTTACGGTCGGGGACCGACCCGGGCGGGTCGGTCCGGGCGATCGGAGCGACCCGATCCGATCGCCTGTTCCCTTCCGGAAATCATGCGGGCGAACGTTACACCTCCGCATCGCTCTTAAGGAGTACCCAGACGCCCGTATATCGGGCAGAGACGTTTACAAGAGGTCCGCAGGTGGGATGTTGCGAACGCCGACGTGCGAATCCCCGAGCGCACACTGAGCGAAAGGCCATGGCGCTTATGAACACCACGGTCAGCTGTGAGCTGCACCTGCGCCTCGTCGTCTCGAGCGAGTCCTCATTGCCGGTCCCCGCGGGACTGCGCTACGACTCGTCGGACCCGTACGCCGTGCATGCGACCTTCCACACGGGTGCCGATGAGACGGTCGACTGGGTCTTCGCCCGCGACCTTCTCGCCGACGGGCTGCGTCAGCCCTCGGGCACCGGCGACGTTCGTGTGTGGCCCTCTCGGAGCCACGGACAGAGCATCGTGTGCATCGCCCTCAGCTCTCCCGAGGGCGAGGCCCTGCTCGAAGCGCCCGCACGGGCCTTGGAGTCGTTCCTGAAGCGTACGAACGCTGCCGTGGCCCCCGGCAACGAGCACCGCTTCTTCGATCTCGACCGGGAGCTGTCGCAGATCCTCGCCGAGAACTGAGCTCTGGCACGGCGGACACGCCCCTGTCCGCGGCGCCGGGTTCACACGTCAGCGCTCCGCCGCACCCATCGTCCACACGGTGGGGGCGGCGGAGCGTTTTAACGTCCCGACCGGTGGACGGCCACGCCGACGACCCCGAACCGTCCCGGCCCTCCGACGAACGAACGGTCGGACGAGCGAGCGCAAGAGCGCACGAGCGGCCCGGCGATCCGAATACGCGTCCGACCCGGGCGCACCACAAAGAAAGCGCGCATTCGAACACATTTTCCGGCACGGCGCGCGTCGCATAGGCCGCGACTCGGGCAGGACTATCCCGCCGCATAGGCATCGCATCGGCGCCGCCACAACCGCATGGGAATGCGTTCACATTCACCATCCCCGACCGCTCCCGTTGTGCCCGGACACGGATTAGCACCTCACGCTGACCCGCGGTAACCGACGGTATCCCGGGGAAATCCGCAAATCGGGATTCCCCGACTTCAGATCCCGCGCCTGCGCAACAGTTCCTCGATCTCCGCGAACTCGTCGTCGCCCCCGCTCGCACGCGACGATCGCCGTGAGCGCGGCGCGGCGGCCGGCTTCGGCTGTTTGCTGCGCGGCGGCGCACCGCCCGAACCGCCCGCTCCCGCTGCCGGACCGCCGTCGCCGAGCAGCGCCGCCAGGTCGGACGAGATGGCGGAGGTGGCGGAGGTGGTGGACGCGGTGCCGCTCGACTCCGGGGACTTCTTCTTTCCGCCGACCATGCGGGTGATCATCAGCAGGATCACGGCGAACGCGAGGATCGCGACGCCGCCCCACGCCTTGAGGCCGAAGGCGAGGTCGGTCGCCCAGTCGGCGACCGCGCTGCCCACCCGGCGGCTCAGCGTGGCCAGGCCGGTCAGGTACAGGCCGATCGGGAACAGCGCCGCGGCGGTCCACCGCGTCGCGTTCAGGAAACGTCGTTGGCGAGCCTTTTGTACCGCGATGACCAGGCCCAGGCCCGTCAGTGCCATGCACAACGCGCCGGTCACCACATCTGCGCCGGACATGCGCTCGGCCTCCTCGTTCGAAACCTACGAAGCTTCGTTGTCGGTCGGCGTCGATCGGGATCGGTCGACGGCCGTTGCCGTCCTGCCTCCATCGTGGCCGTCTCGGTCCTCGAACACCACGATCGACGGTCGGTTCGGTACTCGGGGAGGACACCGACCGACTCATCTCCTCCCCGTGGAGTAGAGCCAGGATCAGGGATGTTCCCCACTTCTCACAGGATGGGTTTCCCCCAATAACGCGTACGCGGCGCGAATCGAGCCCCGGTGAGCACCTTCGTGAACTCCGGGGTACGGGCCTCGTCGGGCAGGTCGATGGCCAGCTCGGGCAGCCCCTGGGTCGCCGTCACGTGGCCGGCGGCGCGCAGGAGCGTCGCGGCGGCCTCCGGGTTGCGCGCGGTCAGCGCCAGGACGACGCCGTGCGCCACCCACACCGCCGCGCCATCGCCCAGCGTGTACGGGGCGGGCGCAGTGGGGTGGTCGAGGCGGGCGTGCGCGCGGGCCCGGGCGGCGGGTTCGGACCACCCCGCCGCGCGCAACGTCGCCGCGCAGCGGTGCAGTTCCGCGGCGCACCACGCCTTGCGTTCGTCGGTGTCCATCATCCGCACCCCGTGCGGCAGGCCGGTGGCGCGCACCGGGGCCACCAAGCGGGTGCTGTCGGGCGCGTAGCCCAGGGCGGAGACCAGACCGGTGGCCGCGCGGTTGCCCTCGGGCACCGCGGCGGCCATCCGGGTACAGCGCCGGCCGCGCATGATCTCCTCGGCCGCGAGCATCGCCACGCACCCGTGTCCTCGGCGGCGGCGCGACGGCAGCACCTGGATGTGCAGGATCCATCCGGTGCCGGTGCCCCACGGGCCGAGCGGGGTCAGGTGTACGCCGCCGACGGATCGGCCGTTGGCGCAGATCGAGTACACGCCGTCCCGGCCCGGTCCGGCCGGTCGCAGAGTGGTGGTCATCGCGTCCCCCGCCTTGCCGATGTCGCGCCCCGTCATCGGCAGTGCTGCCCGCGCGCGGACCCGGTCAACCTGCGCCGGAGCGCCGACCGCGAGATCGCGGGCGCGATCGGGGCAACCGGCGCACCGGCGCGGACGGGCCGGACGGTCCCGGGCGGGCCGGCGTCCGGGTCAGGGGTCGATGTCGGCGGCGGCGCGGGCGGCGAAGATCTCCATCGCCTTGCGGGTGAGCGGGCCGGGCGCGGTGCGGGTGTGCTCGTCGATCCGGTGCACCGCCTGGATGTCGCGCAGCGACGAGGTCAGGAACACCTCCTCCGCGTCGGCGAGCGCGGTCAGTGGCAGGTCGATCTCCTCGGCGCCGACCCATTCGAGGACCAGCGCGCGCGAGACGCCGGCCAGGCAGCCGGCCGACAGCGGAGGGGTGATCAGGCGGCCGTCGAGGACCACGAACACGTTGGAGCCGGTGCCCTCACAAAGGTTGCCCGCGGTGTTCGCGAACAGCGCCTCGCTCGCGCCGTGCCGGGCGGCGTGGCCGAGCATCACCACGTTGTCGGCGTAGCTGGTGGTCTTGAGCCCGGTGGTCGGCGCGTTCTCGTTGCGGGTCCACGGGACGGTGACCACTGCGGTGCTCTCGCCGCGGGGTTTGGCCGGGGCGAGGGCGACCACCAGGGTCGGCGCCGCTCCGCCGCGCTCGGAGCCCAGTGGTGAGCAGCCGCCCGTGTAGGTGATCCGCAGTCGAGCGATGCCCGGCAGCGGGTTGGCCGCCAGCACCTCGGCGCACGCGTGGCGCAGCAGGTCGAGGTCGGGATCGGGTAGCCCGAGGCCGCGCGCGGAGCGGGTCAGCCGGGCCAGGTGCCGGGTCGTCGCGAAGGCCTGTCCGTCCCGCGCCTTCAGCGTTTCGAAGACGCCGTCGCCGACGGTCAGCCCGTGGTCGTCCACCGGGACCACCGCGTGTTCGTCGTCGACGAGGCGGTCGTTCAACCAGATTCTGCTCATGCGCCCTCCGAGGTGTCCGCGGGGTTGTATCCGACGCGATCCCGCGCGGCCCGATCCTGCCCGGTCCCGGGCTCGGGTGGGTAGCCGGGAGCGGTCGGCGCCGTGGGCCGCGGGCGTTCGCCGGGGTGATCCGGGGCCGTCGCGCGCTCGCGGGCGCCGATGTGCTCCGGGCTCGCGGGGTGCTCCCGGCCGCCGGCGTCCGCCGAGGCGGGCGAGTGCTCCGCCGCGGTATCCGGCCGGTGCTCGGCCCCGACCGGGTCCGCCCGGTACTCCCCTTCTGCCCGGTACTCCCCCGTCGCCACCGCGAGCAGGTTCCGTGCCTTGAGACGGGTCTCCTCCCACTCGCGCTGCGGGTCGGAGTCGTACGTGATGCCCGCGCCGGTGCCGAAACAGAGTCGGCCGTCGCGGACGAAGAAGCTGCGTATGCCCACCGCGAGCGAGCCCTCGCGGCGGTCCGCGTCCACCCAGCCGATCGCGCCGCAGTAGGGGCCGCGCGGGACCGGCTCCAGCTCCTCGATGATGCGCAGCGCGCTGCTCTTGGGGGCGCCACTGACCGATCCCGGCGGGAACGTCGCGGCGAGCAGTTCGGGCCAGCCGACGCCGGGGGCCAGCGTGCCGGCGACGGTGGAGACGAGGTGGACCAGGCCCGGGTGCCGTTCGACCACGCACAACTCGGGCACGGTGACCGAGCCGATCGCGGCGGCGCGGCCCAGGTCGTTGCGGACCAGGTCGACGATCATGACGTTCTCGGCGTGGTCCTTGGGCAGCAGGTCGGCCTCGGTCCGGCCGGTGCCCTTGATCGGGCCGGAGCTGACCCGGTCGCCGACGCGGTGCAGGTACAGCTCCGGCGACGCGCACGCGACGTGGACGCCGTGTTCGGGCAGTCGGATCACCCCGGCGTACGGCGCGGGGTTGCCCAGCGCGAGCCGGCCCGCCAAGCCGACGATGTCGGCGTCGGCGGGCAGCGGGGCGCTGAGCATGCGGCACAGGTTGACCTGGTACACGTCGCCGGCGGCGATGTACTCGCGGATCCGGCGCACCCCCGCGCGGTACGCGTCGGCGCCTAGCGAGTCGGTCCACGTGTGCGCGGGCGGTCCGGTCCACGGGGCGGCCGGCAGCGGGGCCGGGCGCACGTGGTCGAAGCGGGCGCAGATCGGGTCGCCCTCGAAGTCGGCGACCACGGCCCAGAAGCCGTGCGAGTCCAGGGCTGCCGGGTCGCGGGTGACATCCCGCAGTCCGGTGGCCAAGCGCCCGCCGAGGTGGGCGATGGGGGGAGGCTGGCTCACGTGTTCGTTCCGGGGTCGCGACCGCGGCACCTGCTTGAGGATCGGCGCGCGGGTCAGGACGCCATTGTAGGAGGCGGCCGATCGGCGCGGCCGGCCCGGGCGGCCCGGCGTCGGCCGCCGCGAGCGCCCCCCTCGCGCCGGTGCGACGCGCCCGGAAGTGCCCCGAATCGATTCCGCGTTCCCGTGTGACGCTCGGGCACGGCATGATGCGGCACGGGTGGATGGAACCCGGCGACCCCGAGACCGGCGACCACCCCTCCCGGTCGGTTCGCCCGACCCGTCGAAGTCTCCACCGCATCACGCGATCGAAGGACGTTCATCCGTGCACTGTTCCGCCTGCGACACCTGGTCTACGCGGGCCGACCGCTGTTCGTACTGCGGCGCCGTCCCGGCCGTCGCGCCGCAGCAGGCCGGCGCCGTGTCGGCCCCTGTGGTCACCGGGTCGACCGCGGCCCCGGCGCCCACGCCGCCGGATCCGTACGCTCCGCCCGCACCCGCGCCCACCGGGGTGCATCCCGCCGGGGTGTATCCGGGCGCCTATCCGCCCGCGCCCGGTGCGTTCGCGCCGCAGGCGCCCTACGGCATGCCGGGGGCGTATCCGGCCTCGCCCTTCGGGGGCTGGATGCCGCAGCCGTTCCGCTCGCTGCGCGGGCTCGCCGTGACGTTGTACATCCTGCTGCCGCTGTCGGCGGTGTTCGCGGGGCTGTGCGCGGCGGCGTTCTTCCACCGGGCCGACGTGCTCCGGCAGATCGTCGACGCCGGTGACCTCGGTGTCACGGACTCGCTGCGCACTCGGGCCGAGGACTCGGACTCGCTGGTCGCGGGGGCGATCACGTTCCTGGTGTTGTCGATGATCGCGACGGCGGTGCTGTTCATCATCTGGATGTATCGGGCCCGGGCCAACGTGGACCTGTTCGGCCCGTCGAAGCAGCACCTGTCCACCGGGTGGGCGGTCGGCGGTTGGCTGGTGCCGGTGGTGAGCCTGTGGTTCCCGAAGCTGATCCTGCACGACGTGTGGCGCGCGAGCGATCCCCGGACCGCCGAGCGCGGCGGTCGTACGCCCGGGCGGCTGCCGCTGTTGTGGACCTGGTGGGTGCTGCTGGTCGGCGCGTCGGTGTTGTTCTTCGCGAGCCGGCTGTCCTACCCGCTGGGTGACGACATCGAGCTGTCGGACGCCGATCGGCTGCAGACCATCGACATCCTGTCGGGAGCCGCGGACATCGTGTTGATCCTCGCGGCGGTCGCGGCGATCTTCGTGGTTCGCAAGATCACCACGTTCCAGCACGAGCGCGAGGCGCTGGCGTTCGCGTCGGGGCTGGTCCCGGCTCCGGGAGCGGCGGGCGGTTTCCCGGCGGGGGCGCCGACGCCGTGGGCGGCCTATCCGGCGCAGGCGCCGACCGGGCAGTACTTCGCTCCGCCGGTGCCGGCCGCGCCCGGTGCGCCCGGCGGGTTCGCGCCGCCGGCGCAGACCGCGCTCGGCGCGCCGCCGGTCCCACAGGCTCCGGTGGAGGGCGCGACGGCGGCTGCGCCGGTCGCTCCCGCGCCTCCGGCCGAGCCGACGCCGGTCGCATCCGCGCCGGCCATGGCCACGCCGGTGGCAGCCCCGCCGCCGCGCCCCGCGGCGCCGCCGACGGCGGGGGTCGAGGTTCCCGACGCCACACCGGCCGCCGCGGCCGAGTCAAGCGACGCGGACGAATCGGCAGAGGCGGCACCGGCCGTTGCCCCGGCCGACGGCGAAGCCGAGTCGGTCGAAGCGGCCACAGCCGTCGTGCCGGCAGTTGAGGTCGAGTCGGCTGATGCCGCCACAGCCGTCGTGCCGGCCACCGAGGGCGAGTCGCCTGATGCGGCGACCGCCGTCGTACCGGCTGCCGAGGGCGACGAGGCGACCGCCGTCGTACCGGCCGTTGAGGTCGAGTCGCCTGATGCGGCGGCCGTTGTTCCGGCTGCCGAGGGTGACGCGGTGACGGCTGTTGTGCCGGCCGTGGATGTCGAGGCGGCTGCTGTAGGGGCGTCCGCCGAGCCGGTTTTGTTGGGGAAGTCGAGCGCGGGCGGGTCCGATGTGGTGGCGGGTGAGGCCGGCCCTTCCGAACTGCCGCAGGTTCCCGCTCAGTCGGCTGCGGCGGTCGAGCGTGCGTCCGACGCGAGCGCGGACGAGGTGCCGGCTCCCTCCGGTCCCGTGGATGCCGGAGTTGATGCCCAACCGGCTCCGTCCGGGGAGCGGCGCGGGTGATCTCGGGGTGCTCCGGGCCCACGCGATGGAGCACGGGGTCCGACCGTCGGGTGCACAGCGGTTGAACACCTGCCGTCGTAACGGCGGCCCAACCCGCCGCCCGGCCCCCCGTCGGCGCTCGCCGAAGGCCGGTTCGAACCCTCTCGGTTCGGGCCGGCCTCGGTCGTTTTCGCAGGTTGCGCGGGTCGCGCGGCGGGGCGCGCGGGGAATCGGTTTTTGTGATGGCCCTCGGATCCGCTAAAGTTCTCAACGTCGCCGGGACGCGGAAACGCAACCCGGGTCGACAGGCGGACGTGGCTCAGTTGGTAGAGCATCACCTTGCCAAGGTGAGGGTCGCGAGTTCGAATCTCGTCGTCCGCTCGGAAGAAGTAGAGGAATGTGGTGGGCAACCACTATGGTTCCTTCACTTGGTGGAGTGGCCGAGAGGCGAGGCAACGGCCTGCAAAGCCGTCTACACGGGTTCAAATCCCGTCTCCACCTCCAAGAGAACCCGGGCCTGGTGCCGAGGGTGATCTGCCCGCGCGATTAGCTCAGCGGGAGAGCGCTTCCCTGACACGGAAGAGGTCACTGGTTCAATCCCAGTATCGCGCACGCTGCACAACCGTCGTACCGCTACACCACCCGCGCGATTAGCTCAGCGGGAGAGCGCTTCCCTGACACGGAAGAGGTCACTGGTTCAATCCCAGTATCGCGCACGGGCAGTACCGAAGGGCCGGAGGATCTCGATCCTCCGGCCCTTCGGCTTACCTCGGCGGATGTTCGTGCGGCGGGCTCGGTACGAAGTCGGGCGCGGCCAGCCGGGCCAGTCGCTCGCGCGTCGGCTCGTCCTGGGGCACGTAGACGCTCAGCCGCTGGCCGGGTGAGGTGGCGAGGTCGGCGGGCATTCCCCGGACGTGCAGCACCCCGACGTCGCGGTGACGGAAGAGTTTGGTCCGGGTGCGGGTGAGCGAGACCGGATGGGCCGCCCAGGTCGTCGCGAACTCGGGACTGGCGGCGATCAGTTCGTCGACGAACGCGGTCCACAGCGGATCGCCGACATTGCGCGCGTAGCTGCCGCGCAATACGCCGACCACCCCCGCGCACTCCTCCCGCCACTCGTGGAAGGGGTTGCAGCACGCGGGCCGGGTGAACAACTCCCAGATCACATTGCGCCGCTGCCTCGGCGCCGCGACCAGGCTCGGGAACATCCGGGCGTAGAGCGCGTTGTAGGCCAGCACGTCGTAGCGGCCGTTCAGCACCACCGCCGGCAGCGTGGCGAAGTCGTCGAGGACGGTCTGGGTGTCCGAGTCGACCTCGTCCTCGGCGCGCAGCGTGGCCAGGCTCGGCACGCAGGCCAGCCGCTTGACGTGTTCGTACTCGACGCCGTCGAGCCGCAGCGTGCGGGCGATGCCGCCGATGACCTGGGCGCTGACGTTGATCGGGCGGCCCTGTTCGAGCCAGGTGTACCAGGTCACCCCCACGCCGGACAGTTGTGCGACCTCCTCGCGGCGCAGCCCGGGTGTGCGGCGTCGGCGGCCGGCGGGCAGGCCGACCTGTTCCGGGCTGATCCGCTCGCGTCGGCTGCGCAGGAAGGCGCCCAACTCGGCTCGGGAGGCGGCGCGTTCGGGGCGGACGTATTCCGGTGCGGCGCGCCCGGCGTCGGCTGTCGGGGCCGCTGCCGGCCCGATCGGCGGGTCGACTCGCTCCGGGGCGGCCGGGCGGTGGGTGGCGTCGGTGCGCGGGCTGCCGGTCATCGACCCATCCTGCGCCGATCGTCGCCTCGATTGCCAGGTGCCTGGTGATACCAGGATAACCAGGCTACTGGTCCGGGTACCCGGCGCCGGGCAGAGTCGCTGCCATGAACGATACGGATGTGAAGTCGGGCGGCGGCGCCCGGCACGGGGACGGGGAGCGGGTGACGACGCCGGCGGCCGGGGTCGTCGGATCGACCGCTCCCGACGAGGGAGGCTCTCGGGCGTCGACCGCCCGGGAGCGGCGACGGGCGGCGAAGGGCAGCCGGGAGGACGGGAGTCGGGTCGGGGGCGCGGGCACGCTGCTGCTCGTGGTGCTGGTGGCCGGGCAGTTCATGGCGGTGCTGGACTCCTCGATCGTCAACGTGGCGGCTCCGGTGATGCGTTCGGACCTGCATACGTCGGGCGCCGGGCTGCAGTGGGTGATCGCGGGCTACACGATCGTGTACGCGATGTTGCTGATCACCGGATCGCGGCTGGGCGCGATCTTCGGGTTCGGGCGGGCGTACCTGGCCGGGCTCGGGTTGTTCACGGTGGCCTCGCTGGCCTGTGGGCTGGCCGGTTCCACCGGGGAGTTGGTGGCGTTCCGGTGCCTGCAGGGCGCGGGGGCCGCGTTGTTGGTACCGCAGGTGTTGACGCTGATCCAGCGCCGGTTCGAGGGACGACGGCGGACGGCGGCGATGGGGCTGTACCAGACCGCGATAGCCGGCGGCGCGGTCGTCGGGCAGATCGTGGGTGGGGTGCTGGTCGACGCGGATCTGTGGGGCACGAGTTGGCGGCCGGTGTTCCTGGTCAACGTGCCGCTGGGGGTGCTGTTGCTCGCGGTCGGGTGGCGGGCGCTTGGCGGCGACCGGCCCGGGCCCGACGAGCGCACGGGCTGGGGGCGGCTGGACGTGCCGGGCGTACTGGTCTTGGCGCCGGCGATGTTGGCCCTGGTGGTGCCGCTGGTGATGGGGCACGAGCAGGGCTGGCCGGTGTGGGGGTGGCTGGTGCTCGCCGCGGGGCTGGTCGCGATGGGCGCGTTCGCCCTGGTGGAGCGCCGGGTGTCGGCGCGCGGCGGGTCGCCGCTGGTGCCGGGCGCGGTGTTGCGCTCCCCCGGACTGCTGTCCGGCGGGATCATGCTGCTGGTGGGGGTGGCGAGCTACAACGGGTTCCTGTTCACCCTCGCGCTGCACCTGCAGTCGGGGCTCGGCGACAGTCCGCTGCGGGCCGGTCTGACGTATGTGCCGTGCGCGATCGGGTTCGCCGTCTCCGGGTTGTGGTGGGGGCGGTTGCCCGAGCGGATCCGGGCGCACCTGGGATATCTGGGCTTCGCGCTGGTGTCGGTGTCGTACGTGGGCATGGCGGCCTCGGTGCACGGCGGGCGGGACGGCGGCGTGGCGCTCGCGGTCGGCCTGGCCGGGATGGGCCTGGGTCAGGGCGCGGTGCTCGGGCCGCTGATGGCGAGCGCGCTGGGGCGGGTCCGGCCCGAGCACGCGGGTGACGCGAGTGGGGTACTGGTCACGCTGATGCAGTTCGGCGGCGTGGTGGGGGTGGCCACGTTCGGCACCATGTTCCTGTCCACGACGGGCGCCGGCGCGCATGCCTCGGCGCACGCGGCGGTGCTCACTTTCGTGGTACTGGCCGTGGTGAACCTGGGCGTGGCGCTGTGGGTGGGACTCGGCATGGTGCGGAGGCGGGCGGGTCGGCTCGCGTGAGCCGGCGGTGTGCCCGTACCCGAACGTGCGGGGGGGGGGGGGGGCCCCCGGGGGGGGGGCCGCGCGCGACCCACCCCGGGCGGGGGGTGGGGGGCCCCCCGCGGGCCCCCCCCGCCCCGCGGCGCGGGGGGGGGGGGGTGGGGGGCGGG
>NZ_JBSHGZ010000029.1:22287-135496 GCF_053618075.1 Embleya sp. NPDC055664 | reverse complement strand
CGCCCCCGCTCCGCGCCGCCCCCGCTCCGCGCCGCCCCCGCTCCGCGCCGCCCCCGCTCCGCGCCGCCCCCGCTCCGCGCCGCCCCCGCTCCGCGGTGGCTTCAACTGCTGCTCCGGGGCCTTGGGTTGCTTTCGCTGTTCGGGCAACTTTCCCGCAGGGAGGGATGATTGTGTTGCGTCGGATCTACCGTTCCCGCAACTCGCGTTCTACGCTGCCGGAATGAGGCATGTGGCGCCTGGGGCGCGTGAGACCAGAACGGCGGAGCGGATATCGACCCCGACCGCCGACGAACCCATCCGGATGATCGTGGCGCGCAACGTGCGCATGCTCGCCCGGCGCGACGGCTACACCGACGGGGCCATCGGCGAGGCGCTGGGCCACGGTCGCTCCTGGGCGTGGCGTCGGTTCACCGGCGAACTGCCCTTCGACCTCAACGACGTGGAGCGCCTGGCCGAACTGTTCCAGGTCGACCCTGCACACCTGCTCGCCCCCGCGCACACGTGGGCGCCCGACCCGTCCCGGAGGGCGGTCTCATGAGCACCGAACGCCGCCCGAGCAGCCGCCGCAACCGCGTCGACAGCAAGCACCGCATCGAGCGGGCCACTGCCCGCCGCGCCACGCGCCACAACGACGGGGCGTCCGTGCCCGCGATGTCCTCGGAGGTGATCGAGGCCGCGCTCTACCGGGCCGCCGAAGGCGACTACGCGGCGCAGGCGACCACGTACATCCTCACCGAGGAGGGTTCCTTCGTCCGCCGCCCCGACCTGTACGCGGTGTGTCTGGACTGGTCCGACGACGGCCGCTACGCCTCGGTGCGGTGGGAGACGCTGCGCGAGGTGGTCACCGCGCCCGACGGGCCCTATCCCGACGGGGCGTTGCGCACCATCCTGCTCCTGTGTTGCTCGCTGCACGACGACGGCCCGGCCCCGCTGTCCCGCCTGGCCTCGCTCGACACCACCAACGCCCGCATCGTCTCCCGAGGCGTACACATCGCCACCGGCGCCCTCCCGTTGCGCCAGGCCCTGGGCAACACCCCCTGACCGGTCGCGGCGACCGCCCGAGCGCGGGCCGCCGCCACCCGTAGCGGTTCGCCCCCCGCCCTTCCGGCGGGGGCGACCGAACAACAGTGGTTGCATATTAAAACCAGGTCTCCTATGGTCATGGTGGTTGCAAGTTGCCACCACGCGGAACGCGGACGGACCAACCGACCGACAGGCCGACCGCACGACCGAGGAGACCCCCGAGATGATCGCCGCCGACGAGACCTTCCAGGGCAGCTATCCCTTCGCGCCGCACCACAGTTCGGCGCCCGGATTCCGGATGCACTACGCGGACGAAGGGGCCGGCCCGGTCGTGCTGTGCCTGCACGGCGAACCCACGTGGGGCTACCTGTTCCGCGACCTGATCCGCCGCCTCTCGACCGACCACCGCGTCGTCGTACCGGACCACATGGGCTTCGGCAAGAGCGAGACCCCGACCACCCGCTCGTATCGGCTCCAGGACCACGTCGACAACCTGGAGGCGTTGGTCCTCGATCTCGACCTGACCGACATCACCCTGGTCATGCACGACTTCGGCGGCCCGGTCGGCATGGGTCTGGCGGCTCGGCACCCGGACCGGATCGCGCGGGTCGTCGCCGTGAACGCACCGACGCCGTTCGGGCAGGAGGACCTGGGCGCGGTACTGGCCGCCAACGCCGCCGAGTCGCCCTGGTTTCGCTGGATCGCCCGCGCGCACGCCGACGGCACGCTCGAACAGGTGCTGGGCGCCCTGGACTTCACCATCCTCAGCACGCTCGCGCTGAACGGCTTCGAGGACACCCGCATCATCTCCCCGGCCTGGATCGAGGCGTACGGCGCGGCCTTCCGCACCCCCGAGGAATGCCTCGGCGCGATCGGCTGGGCCCGGGGCTTCGCCACCGGCGCGCATACGTTCGAGACGCCGACCGCGCAGGCCCGGGCCCGGCTGGCCGACACCCCCGCGCTCGCCGTCTGGGGCACCGCCGACCGGACCCTGGCAGCCGCCCACTTCCTCCCGCTGTTCCGCGCCGCTTTCCCCCGGGGCCTGATCACCGAGCTGCCTGGGGTGGGCCACTACAGCTACGAGGACGCCCCCGAGACGATCGCCGCGCTGATCCGGCAATTCCTCGCCGGCACCGCCACCGACGTGCTCCGGGGATGGTCGGGAGCCGCCTGACGCGACGCGGCGACCACACGGTGGCCCGCAGCCCGTGCGGATGCCCTCGACGCAGCGGAGCGGGACCATGGTGGGGAGGGCGACATGAGCGGGAGGTGTGCCATGGCCGCCAAGTTCGAGATGTACACCGACAAGGCAGGCAAGTTCAGGTTCCGCCTGAAGGCCGGCAACGGGCAGATCATCGCCGTCGGCGAGGCCTACGAGACACGTGCGGCGTGCATGAACGGGATCGAGTCGATCAAGCGCAACGCCGCCGACGCCAAGGTCGTCGAACTCGCCCACGCCTGAGCCGACGCCCCGGCCCGACCGGCGACCGACGCGGGCCGGGGCCGATGTCCGTCGCGGCATCGGTTCCCGGCCCGCGGGCGAGCCCGTTCGGCATCCCCGGCGCTGTCACCGCGACGCGGGCTCGCGTTCGGGGGTCGGTGCCCCGGCCCCGCCGCCGGCAGGGGCGTGGGCCGCCTTCGGGACGGTGAGCAGGGCCAGTACGCCCGCCGCCAGCCCGAGTGCCCCGCAGAGCAGGAACGCCCGGTCCAGGCCCGCCGCGAAGGCGTCCCGAATCGTGTCCACCACCGCGTCCCGGCCACCGGCCGGAGCCGTCGCCACGAGCTGTTGCGCCCGGCCGCCGCCCAGGGCCTCGGCGGTCGCGTGCGGGTCGGCGGCGAGGGTGGTCCCGCCGCCGCGCAGCGCGTGTTCCGCGCCGTCCCGGAAGACCACGCCCACCACCGCGATGCCCAGCGCAAAGCCCAACTGCCGGAAGGTGTTGAGCGCCCCACCGGCCATCCCCGCCCGGCTCGGCGGCACCGCCGCGAGCGCCGCACCGGCCATCTGCGGCATCGCCAGGCCGACCCCGACCCCGGCCACGAGCAGCCCCGGGAGCAGCGCGGTCCAGTCCGAATCGGCGTCGACCAGGGTCAGCGCGAACGCGCCGAGCCCGATGCAGAGCGCGCCGATCCCCAGCGGCCATCGGGGACCCGTACCGTGCGGGAGCCGGCTCGCCACGGCCGAGGCCACGAACGAGACGGCCGCCAGCGGCAGCAGCGCCAGCCCGGCCCGGACCGGTCCGTACCCGAGCACCGACTGGAGCCACACGGACAGCGCCGGGAACGCGGCGAACGCGGAGAACTGCACGAGCAGACCGGACAGCATGATCCCGCTGAACGACGCGCGCCGGAACAGCGCCAGGTCGATCATCGGTTCGGCGACCCGGGCCTCGACCACCACGAACAGCCCGAACGCCACGACGGCGGCGGCGAATACGCCCAGCGTCGGACCATCGGTCCACCCGACGGCGCCGGCTCGCACGAAGCCGTAGGTGAGCAGCGCCGCACCGAGCGTGAAGGTGACCATGCCGGCCGGGTCCGGCCGCGCCGCACGGTTGCCGTGCGATTCGGTGAGCAGACTCAGGCACATCACCACGGTCAGCACGCCGATGGGCACGTTGACCAGGAAGATCGCCTCCCAGCCCAGGTGTTGGGTGAGCAGCCCGCCCATGATCGGCCCCACCGCCGCGGCGGCCCCCGAGATCGACCCCCATACACCGAAGGCGACGCCGCGGTCGCGGCCCTGGTAGGCGTGTCCGAGCAGGGCGATCGTGGTGGCGAACATGGCCGCGCCGCCCACACCCTGCAGGGCCCGGGCCGCGATCAGCGTCCCGGTGTCCGGCGCCAGCGCGCACAGCAGCGACGCGGCGGTGAACACCGCGGTGCCCGCGACGAACACCCGCCTGCGGCCGATCCGGTCGGCGAGCGATCCGGCGCCGAGCATCAACGCGGCCAGCGCGAGGGAGTAGGCGTCCAGGACCCACTGGAGGTCGGTGTAGGAGGAACCCAGATCGGCGCCCATGTCGGGCAGCGCGACGATGACGATCGTGACGTCGACAAGCAACATGAACGATCCGAGACAGACCGCGAGCAGCGGTCCCCACTTGCGCACGAGGACTCCCAGGACGAGATACGGGATGAAGGCGTGACGGCATGACGGAATGACGGCATGACCGAATGACGGAAGCGCAACGACGGAATGGCAGAACGACGGAACTGCGGATCCACAGGACGGCGGAATCACGGCAACGGCGGTACGCAGGCGCATCACCGGCCGAGCGCACAGCCGGCCGCGACCGACGCGACACGACCCGCCCGTCGACACGACACGACCCGCCCCGCCGCCCCGCATCCGCGTTCCGCCCGCTGACGGAAACCCTCGCCCATCCGCGGGATCGCGTCGAGCCCACGCGGCGAATGCGGCGGATTCCCGACGCGACTACGCTCCCGCCGGTGGGATCCATCGAATTCGACGCCGTCGACCTGGCGATCGTGCACGCGCTGGACATCGACGGCCGGGCGCCTTTCGCACGCATCGCCGAGGTGCTGGGCGTGTCCGACGCGACCGTGGTGCGCCGCTACCGGCGGATGCGGGCGAGCGGCGCCATGCGCGTGGTGGCGATCGGCGACACCCGGCGTACCGGACAGGCGTCCTGGGTGTTGCGGGTGCGCTGCGTTCCGGACGCCGTGGAGGCGGTGGCGGAGGGCCTGGGCCGTCGGTCGGACGTGTCCTGGGTACAACTGTTGTCGGCCGGCGCCGAGGTGATGTGCGTGACCCGGCCACGCGGCCCGGAGGCCCGCGGCGACCAACTGCTGCGCAACGTCGGCCGCGCGGCCGGGGTCAGCGAGTTGGAGGCGCACTGCATCCTGCGCGTGGTGGTCGGCGGCCCGCCCGGGTGGCGGGCGCAGAACGTCGCCCTCGACGCCGACCAGGTGGCCGCGCTGACCCGTTCCGCGCCGGTGGTCGACCCGGACGCGCCGCTGCCGCCCTGGAACGACGACGACCGGGCGCTGTTCGCGGCGTTGTCCCGGGACGGGCGCATGTCGTTCGCGGACCTGGCCCGAGCCTGCGCAACCTCGGAGTCGGCGGTCCGCCGTCGGCTGGAAGTGCTGCGCGCCACGGGCGTGTTGTACTTCGAGGTGGAGACCGACCCGGAGTATCTGGGCTACGCCATGCCTGCCTTCCTGTGGATGTCGGTACGCCCCTCGGCACTGGAGGCGGTCGCGGAGGTGGTGGCGGCCGATCCCCGTACGGTCTTCGGCGCCGTGTCCACGGGGCGGGCGAACTTCCTGGTGAGCCTGCTGTGTCGGGACACCGCCGACCTGTACGACTTCATCGCCCACACACTCGGCTCCGTCGAGGGCATCACAAACGTCGAGACCACCCCGATCGTCGAAACCTTCAAACGCGAAGGCCCGATGCCACAACGGCGTCGCCGACGCTGAGCCGGGTGCGCGTCGCGGCCCGGCTCTGCCGCCGAACCGGTGTGATTCAGCGGGCGGCCCTCGTGGACGCCGACGTGGATGTCATCGAGGAGCCGAAGGTGTCGGTGGGGTCGGGTGTACCGCCGCCGGTGTTTCGGGTGGAGGTGGCGGCGCCGTCCAGGTTGCCGGCCGTGCCGGTCGTCGAGGTCGGCGATCCCGATGCCGAGGTGGGCGGGGACGTGGTCGGGGCGGCCGCGGTGGACGCGCCGTCGGAGGGGATCAGCGTCGGTTGGATCGAGGCGGTGTCGAGCAGCCGGATCGCCGCCAGCAACGCGCGCAGGCGGTTCGCCTCGATCGCGGGTTCGGACTCGGCGAACGCGCCGTCGGCCCGGGAGATGCGGTCGGGACGCACGTCGTGCGCGCCCGGTGTGGCGCCGACGCCCACCACGAACGAGGCCGGGTCGCCGCCCTCCGCGTTCGGCGGATCGGTCGTGCCGAAGCGCAGCGCGTACAGCGAGGACTTCTCCGGCGCCATCGGCGCGATCACCGCGACCACGTGCTCCCCGCTCGCCAGCGCCCCCGGGGCCAGGGTCAGCGGGACGCGCACCGGTACCCGGGCGTCGGGAAGCACACTCTCCGCGATGTGCCGGACCCGTTCGGCGTCGGCGGCCGGGCCGGTGAGCGAGACCACGGCCCACGCGTCGCGGGCCCACTGCCAGGCCAGTTCGAGCCGGCCGTCGACCGGGGTCGGCCCGATCAGCCACACGGCCGGACGCTCCCGGACCGACGGCGCGGTGGAACTCGACGCGCTCGCCATCGCCGGGAAGCGCCCCGCCGCGTACATCGTCACCATCGCCCGCGTGGCCGCCAACTCCGGCGCGGGCCCCGGCTTCTCCGGCCCCAGTGTCACCCGCTGGCGAAAGCGGCCCGTCTCGTAGGACACCGGCGTGTATCCGCCCGCCGAGCCGACTCGGAAGGCCCGCTCGCGCACGTCGAAGCCGCCCCCGGCGGCCGGCCCGAAGCGCCCGTCGCGCGACGGCGTCGCGAGCACCACCGTCACCAGCGCGATCATCGCCACCGCGACCGCGCCGCCGACCACCGCCAGCACCCGGCGGGCCCGCACCGTGCGGCGACCGTCGCGGATCGCGCGCGCCACGTACACGCCCGGTTCGTCGGACCCGACCGCAGGCGTCTCGCGCAACGCGGCCAGCAGTCGGGCGCCCTCGTACTCCTCGGTGTCCATCGCCCGCCTACGCCCCTTCCCATCGGGCCACGACGGGCCCGTCCAGCAGTGTGCGCAGGCGTGCGAGGCCCAACGCGGTCTGGCTCTTCACCGTGCCCTGCGAGCAGTTCAGGATCTCGGCCACCTCGGCGACCGGCAGATCGCACAGGAACCGCAACACCAGCACGACCCGCTGCCTGGGCGGCACCCGGGACAGCGCGATCCGCACCGCGTCGCGCGTCTCCACGTCGGGTCCGGGCGGCGCGGCGGGCAGCGGGATGTCGTGCGGCGCGCCGACCAGCCGTACCCGAGCCCAGGCCAGCCGGCGCTCGTTGAGGAACGCGCGCACCAGCATGCGGTGCACGTAGCGGTCCAGGTCGTCCGCGGCACTGGCGCGCCGCCAGTGCACGTACAGGCGCGTGATGGTGTTCTGCACGATGTCGTCCGCCCGGTCCGGGTCCCCGCACAGCAGGCGGGCGACCCGGCGCAGCGCGGGCAACCGGGCGGACACGTACTCCGTGTACGCGTGCTCGTCGCTCGCCCGCACCCGATTGCCCTCCCTCGCCCAACCGCCGATGCCGGCGCCTCCCGGGGACCGTATCGACTCCGGGTCGGCCGCGAGTCCCCCGGTCCGATGCGCCGCCACCCGCTCAGCCGGCACCGGCCGCACCCCCGTCCCGGGCGTCCACAGCCCGGCCGTTCCCACCGCGGACGTCCCACACCCACACGCCGCCGGTCTGCCGGCTCGGCCCGAGCAGCAGTTCGAGCGTCGACCACAGCGCGTTCTCCTGGTAGTGCGGCCCGAGCACCACCACGTCCGCGTGCCAGAAGGCGAGGTCGGCGCGGGCCTGGGCGCGGTCCTGCTCGGTCACCTCCGGAACCTTGCCGCTGTCGCGCACCTCGCGCAGCAGGTTCGAGGTCGGCCGGGTGACCGCGCCGTAGCCGCCGAGCCGGTCCGGTCCGAACGGGCCGACGAAGTAGCCCTCGGCGAGCGGGAAGCCGAGGTCGGCGTCGACCTGCCAGCTCAGCGCCCGGGCGTCGGACGGGTCGGGCAGCGGCACCGTCACGATGGCCCGACCCGACCCCACGTACCGGCGCCAGGTGCCGTCGGTGAAGAACGCGGGCGTCGCCTCGCGGGGCTGGGTGGTCAGCGGTTGCGGCAGCAGCGGCACCAGCGCCTGGAGCGCGGCCACGCACCACAGCAGCCGGATCCGGCGATCGCGGGTACGGGTGGCGGCCTGCGCGCCGAGGGCGAGCAGCATGCCGAACGCGGGCACGCAGACCATGGTGAATCGGCTCTCCAACACCGATTCGTACAACGGGAGTTGCCCGAGCCACCGCCACGGCCCGTCGATGCCGGTGGGTTCGCCGTTCAGGATGATCTCCGGGCCCAGGGAGAACAGCGCGGCGCCGACGAGCACGACCGCGAGCGCCTTGGCAAGCGCGGTGCGCCACAGCGCGACGACGAGGGCGAGGGCGAGCAGGAGCAGCGGCCAGCCGAAGAACGCGTTCTCCTCGGTCCGGTTCATCGACAGGCGCGAGGAGACGTCGATGTCGCCGGCGAGGGAGCGGTCGGCGTACGCGCTCAGCGCGGCGAGGTCGTTGCCCGCCGGGCCGTGCAGCAGGTTGGTGTAGCTCTGCGGGCCGTTGAACTGCCACCACAGGGGATAGGCGACCAGCACCAGGCACAGCGCCGCGCCGATCGGGACCCCCCGGGCCAGCGGACGCAGCGCCGCGCGCGCCGCGGCGGGCGCGGCGCAGGCGTAGCCGACGGCGAACAGCGCGATCCCGGTGGAGGCGAGCAGCAGCGCCTCCTCGCCGAGAAAGATCTGATAGGCCGTCAGCAGGCCGAGCAGGACACCGTCGCGGATCGGCCGCAGGCCGCCGGCCACCCGCAGCAACCGGTCGATGATCAGCGGGATCACGAACAACACGGCCAGGTTGGGATGTGCGTTGGCGTGCGAGATCATCGGCGGGGCGAACGCGCAGAACGCGCCGCCCAGGGCCGCGGCCGGGCGCGAGACGTCCAGGTGACGCGAGATCAGGTAGTACCAGGCGGCGGCGGTCGCGGCGAGCCCGAAGGTCAGCACGATCGCCCAGGTCGCCGACGGCCCGAACAGCCAGGTGATCGGCGCGAGCGGGATGGACAGCCCCGGCATCGAGGTGTTCGCCATCAGGTTGACGCCGTCGGGATGGTTTTGCAGCGTCGTGGTCAGCGGGTTCTCCCCGTGCGCGACGGCGCGCGCGGTGACCGCGAAGAACCACTCCCACTGGCGCTGGTCCTGACCGCTGTCCACCAGGTAGCGCCCGCCGGGCCCGCCCCACCACAGGCCGCGGTACAGCAGCAGCGAGGCGGCCAGGTAGACGCCGCACACCAGGGCGTCCAGGGTGCGTGCGGAGCGGGGCAGCGCGATCGCGCGGATCGGCGCGACGGACTCGCGCACCGCGGTCACGCGGCCCGTCCCGGGGGGAGCGGCATCCGCAGCGATTCCGCGCCGGGGGTGCGGCCGGCGGCCGGCGCCGGGCCGTGCCGCAGCCGTACCCGAGCCAGATCGGTGAGCACTTCCAGGCAGTGTCCGGGGCGCAGTTTGGAGCCGTCCTGGTGGGTCCAGGCCACCGGGACCTCGACGAAGCTCCAGCCGAACGCGAGGAAGAGCCGGAGCACTTCGATGTCGAAGGCCCACCCGTCCACGCTCGCGCGCGCGAACGCGGCCCGGGCCCGATCACCCCGGAACAGCTTGAACCCGCACTGGGTGTCCACCGTCCCGGGCAGCGCGACGGCCCGGATCAGCCGGCTCCCGACATCCGACAACACCCGGCGCACCGGCGGCCGGGCCACCGCGAACGCCGGCCCGCGGGAGCCGATCGCCGCGTCGAACCCGGCGTCGAGCGCGGCCTGGAGTCGGGCCAACTCGTCGATCGGGGTGGCCAGATCCGCGTCGCACAGCAGCACCCGGTCGCCGCGCGTGGCCGCGACCCCGACCCGTACGGCATGCCCTTTGCCCCGATTGACCGGATGTCGCACCAGCCGCACCCGCGGCTCGTCGCGGGCCACCGCGGCGGCGACGGCGTACGTGTCGTCGGTGGATCCGTCGTCGGAGACGACCAGTTCCCAATCGCCTCCGACCTCCCGGAGATGATCGACCACCGCCGCCAGAGTCCCCGGCAACCGCCGTGACTCGTTGAACACGGGTATCACGACCGAGAGCCCGATCCCACAACCAGTTCGCTTCACACCACGATGACCACTCGACTCCGGCATTGCGTTGTGTGACGTGGACCACATCTTCCAGCGCATGTCGACCCGACGCCCGCGCCGCGACGTCAGCCGGTGGTCGAGCGCCGTCGATACCGCACACAGCCGCACGACTTGCCGTTGGGCACGAGTTCACCGACGTCGAACTCGTCCCCGCCGCATGTGTTTCCGTGGTCCGCGGGCAGATGTCCGCAGTTCGCGCAGGTGTCCGGATCGGGCTTGACCAGCGTGATGAAGACGCCGAACAGCACGAGCGGCGTGACGCCGATGACCAGGACGATCCAACCGTTGTGCATCGTGGCCCCTTCCGACGGTGGGCGTCGCACGTGCGGTGGAGCCGGTGCGGCCTCGGTACACGTTCACCGGGCCGCACCGGCCCGAGGTCCGCTACCAGGTACCGGTCGCGCCGCCACCGCCGCTGGATCCGCCGCCGAAGCCGCCGAACCCGCCGTCGGCATCGGCCGCGGCCGGGCCGGCGGCGAGGGCCAACATCGCGGTGATCCCGGCCACCGTCAGGGCCGTGAGCTTGCACGCCCGGCCGAGACGCTTGCGAAGGGTCTTTGCAGTCACGAGAGAACTCCGCTCACTAGGGTCGGATCACGGTCCGAGGCCGGATCCGAGGGAGGGTTCCTTTCCGTCGTGCAGCCGTGCAGCCGTGCAGCCGTGCAGCCGTGCGGTCGTGCTCGTGCAGTCGTGCAGTCGTGCAGTCGTGCAGTCGTGCAGGAAGAGCATCGCAGCGCGCGCGGGTGAAAAGCAGCAGGGAATCCCCGCCTATACGCACCCGTGACCCACGCCCCGGGCATCCGGAAGCGAGTGACGCGCGTCACCCTCCGGGAGCGCGCGGGCGGCTGCCGGACAGTCGAAGGGTGTGGAAACAAGCATGAGATCCCGGATCAGAGCAGGAGATCCCTACGCCTTCGAGGAGTTGTTCGCCGAGCACTCGAAGTCCGTCTACAACCACGGCTTTCGCATGACCGGCGACTGGGCCGCGGCCGAGGACGTGATGGCGCTGACCTTCCTGGAGGCCTGGCGGCTGCGCGCCGACGTGGCCGCCGAAGGCGGCTCGTTGCGGCCGTGGTTGCTCGGCGTGGCGACGAATGTGGTCCGTAACCAACGACGAACGGCGCGGCGACATCAGGCGGTCCTGGACCGTGTGCCGCGCGAGCAGGCAGTGCCCGACTTCGCCGACACACTGGTCGGCCGGATCGACGACACCAGAACGATCGCCCGGGTCCGGACGATGCTCGGCACGCTGCGCCGGCAGGAGCGCGAAGTCGTCGCGCTGTGCGTGTTCTCCGGACTCGACTCCGCCGCGGCGGCCGAGGCCCTGGGGATCCCGGTCGGCACCGTGCGCTCCCGGCTGTCCCGGGCGCGAGCCAAGCTCAAGCGGCTCGCGGACCGGGAGGAGAGCGCGCCGGTGGGCGCGGATCGGGCCTTGCCGACGCCAGCGCCTGCGCCTGCCCAGGGTGTCGACGCCGCCCGCCGGCCGGGGCGCCTGCCCGTCGGCCGACCCATTCGGAAGGAAGCCCGATGAAGCGCCTGACCGCCCACGCCGACTCGCACTTCGACGAGTCGGTGACCCACGACCTGGCCGCGCTGTTGCCGACGCCGGCCGAGCGCGACCTCCCCGCCGCCCGGGTCGAGGGGATGACGGCCACCCTGTTCCAGGCATTTCACGACGCGGCGGCGGAGGAGGAGGGCGCCCGCACCCCCGCTTCCCGCCGTCGGCGGATGGTCTGGCGGATCGGGGTACCGCTCGCGGTCCTCGCGGCGGCCGGCGGCACGATGGCGGCGATGCTCATCGACGACGCGCCGGCGCGGTTGTCCTATCCCCAGCAGACGAGCTGTTCGTACACGTACACCGTCGAACCCGCATTCCTCTACGGCGTGCATGTCGACGCCGCGCAGACCCCGGAGGAGGCGTGCGCCGCGGTCTGGGACGCGATGACCGACACCGCCCGGACCTATCTGCCGGCCGACAGCCCCGAGCGCACCGCTCCGAGGCCCGCCGTGCCGCCGTTGGTGGCCTGTACGCGCAAGGGCGAGCAGAACGGCCTGTGGACGATGCCGAAACCGGCCGGCGTCGGCGTGCGGGATGCCTGCGCCGCGCTGGGCATGACCCGCCCCGACGACGGCGCCCGCTACGGCGGCGCGACCATCGACCAGGTCCGCCGGCTGAACCGGCTGTTGCAGGGTCCGGCGGCCGGCGGCCGGTGTCCGAATCTCGCGGACGTACGGGCACGGGTGGAACGTGCCCTGGCCGAAGTCGGCATCACCACGTGGCCGATCCGGACGGAGATCGAGCCGGGCGCCGACCCGGACGGGGTCTTCCCCATCGTCGACCCGGAGCGCGCCGCCGTCGTGCTGCGCAACAGCCCACCCGGTACCTGCAAGGAGCCGGCCGGCCGCTGATCACCTCGTCGCGGCCACCGCGAAATCGGCCTGGGAAACCGCCCTCGGCGCCGACGGCCGATACGGCTGTCCCTTCGGGCTCCGAGGGCGGTACCCGAAGCGGGTGTCGGTGGCCGGAGGTCCCGACGGCGGCTTCGCCCACGGCGGTTGGTCGCACCCGTTCTTCGACCCGTTCGCCGACCGGTTGAACGCGATGCCGAAGTGGCCGCCGTGGGCCGGCCCGGAGATCGGCGCCCTCGGGGCTAGCGCGTCGTGTAGTAGACGTATCCGCCGAGCCCGCCGATGAGGATCAGGTTGTACATGAAGATCTTGATCCGCGCGGCGGCCGAGATCGGCCCGCGCGGGGGGGTGTAGGCGGGGCCTCCGCCGCCTCCGCCACCGTGTCCCCCGGTGCCGTTGCAGTTCGGGCACGGCTGCATCTGCATGTTGCGACCGCTGCCGCCACACCCCCCACAACCCATCCCGTCCTGCACCAGCGTGTTTTGGCCGGATCCGCCACACCCGGAGCACATGGTCTCCATCGGCATCCAGCCGTTGCCGCCACAACTCCCGCAGTACCCCACCCTGCCTCCTCGCGAAGATCCCCCGCGCCGAGCTTGCATGAGCAGTGCTCGGGGGTCAACGCAATCCGGATGAACTTCCGCACCGGGCCCGGGGCCGGCCGGAGGAGAAACGACCCCTACATGTGCGACCTCCGGACTAGGGGAGCGCTCGCCGCGCCGGATGACGCCGGTGCGGGCGCGGCGACCGTAACGTCCGGGTGTGCAAAAAATCTACACCTGGCTGCGCGTGCGTCCGCTCGTGGTGGATGTGCTGTACATGCTGCCCCTGCCGCTGCTGAGTGCCAGTCAGCAGAACGCCGACGACGCGCCGACCGGCCACGCCTGGACCTGGACGTGGGTCGTCGTGGCGGTGTTCTGCCTGGGTGCGGTGCTGCGCCGGGTTCACCCCCGGGCCGCCTTCCTGGTGGTCGCGCTGGGCGGTGTGGGGCAACTGTTCTTCACCGGGGCGATCTCCGCGGCGAGCTTCGCAGTACCGATGGTGTTGTACACGACGGCGAAGTGGGGCAGTCGGCGGCGGGCGCGGATCGCGCTCGTCGCCGTGTTCGTCGGGCCGGGACTCTACTTCGCACGATGGGGCACCAACCTCGAACTCAGCCTGCGGGACGGCCTGTTCGGCTACTGCTTCCTGGTGACCAGCCTCGGTATCGCGTGGGTCCTGGGCGACTCGATGCGCACCCGGCGGGCCTACTACGCCGAACTCGAGGAACGCGCGGCGCGCCTGGAGTTCGAACGGGACCAGCAGGCACAGATCGCGGCGGCGGCCGAACGCTCCCGAATCGCCCGCGAGTTGCACGACGTGGTGGCACACAACGTGTCGGTGATCGTGGTCCAGGCCGACGGTGCCGGACGGGCCATCGGCACCGCCCCGGACAAGGCCCGCGAGGCACTGGACACCATCGCCAAGACCGGCCGCGAGGCACTGGTGGAGATGCGCCGGCTGCTCGGCGTACTGCGCGCGGAGAACGAGACCGAGGGCATGACCCCACAACCGAACCTGGGCCACCTGGACGAACTTGTCGCCCAGGTCGGCCGCGCGGGGATGTCGGTGGGCCTGACCGTCGAGGGGGTACCGATCGACCCCTCCCGGACCGTCGCCCTGACCGCCTACCGCATCATCCAGGAGGCGCTGACCAACACCCGCAAACACGCCGGTCCACAGGCCACCGCGAAGGTGCTGGTCAGATACCTGGAGCAGGCACTGGAGTTGCGCATCGGCGACGACGGGCGCGGCGCGCAGGCACCGGGCGACGGAATGGGCCACGGGCTGATCGGCATGCGCGAACGGGTCGCGATGCTCGACGGACGGTTGGACATCGGTCCGGATCCGGACGGTGGGTGGATGGTGTACGCCCTGCTGCCCTATGGCACGGGCGGGGACGGGGAGCAGGCCGTGGCGGCGCCGTCGACGCCCGCGCGGCGGGCCGGGGCTCGGACGGGGTCGCACTGAGGGGGTCGCACTGAGGGGGCAGGCCGTGGGGGGTGTCGGGCTCGTTCGGTTCGGCGCGGTGCCCGGGATTGGCTGGGGTATCGTCGCGACAGGGTGTCGGGGCGACGGGTTGGGGTGGACTGCGGGTGCCGGTCCGGGTGTTGGTGGCCGAGGATCAGGCCCTGTTGCGCGGCAGCTTTCGGATGCTGGTGGACTCCGCGCCGGGACTGCTCGCCGTCGGTGAGGCGGCCACCGGGGTCGAGGCCGTCGAACTGGCCCGCCGGGAAAGCCCGGACGTGGTGTTGATGGACGTCCGGATGCCCGAGATGGACGGCGTCGAGGCGACTCGGTCGATCTGCGGGCCGACGGGCGTGCCGGGCACTCGGGTGCTCATTCTGACCATGTTCGACCTGGACGCGTATGTGTATCCGGCGTTGCGAGCGGGCGCCAGTGGGTTTCTGCTCAAGGACACCCGGCCGGCGGAACTGCTCGCCGCCATCGAGGTGATCGCGGCGGGGGAGGCGTTGTTGGCCCCGACCGTGACGCGGCGTCTGATCGCCGGGTACGGTCCGGCCCCGGGGACCGGGGCACCTTCGCCGTCGTCGTCGCCGTCCTCGGGCGAGGTGGCGGGGTTGACGGACCGGGAGCGGGAAGTGCTGCTCCTGGTGGCCGGAGGGTTGTCCAACGCCGAGATCGGCGAGCGGTTGCGGGTGGGGCTGCCCACGGTGAAGTCGCACGTGAGCCGACTCCTGGACAAGCTCGGTGCGCGCGATCGGGTGCAACTGGTGATCACGTGCTACGAGATCGGGTTGGTCACGCCCGCGCGCTCGGGGACGGGGGCGGGGCCGAACATGGGTCCGGTGCCGGGTGCGGGCCTCGATCGAGGAGCAACTCGACGGTGAGGCGGAAGCCGCCTTCCGGACGCGGGCCGGCCGTGACCGTGCCGCCGTGGATCGCGGCCCGTTCGCGAATGCCGACCAGGCCGTAGCCACCGGGCTCGCGTCGGTGATTCGAGGTCGCCGGACCGTCGTCGACCACCTCGATCCGAACGCGTCGGTCGTCCGCCTCGATCGACACGGCACACCGGGCCCCCGGAGCGTGCCCGGCCACGTTCGTCAGCCCCTCCTGGACGACGCGGTACACCGAACGGCCCACGCTCTCCGGCAACTCGTCCGCCCCGAAGACGTGCAGGCTCGCCCGGATGCCCGACTCCCGCGCGCGCTCGACCAGGGCCGGTACCTGCGCGACGCCCCGGCCCGGGTGCAGTTCCGCCTCCTCCTGCGCCCGCAACACCCCGAGCATGCGCCGCAGATCGGTGAGCGCGTCGCGGCTGGTGGCCTCGATCACCCGCAACGCCTCGATCGCCTCGTCCGGGCGATCCCGCGCCACGTGGCCCGAGATCGCCGCCTTGACCGCGATCACGCCCATCGTGTGGCCGACCACGTCATGCAACTCACGGGCGATCCGCAGTCGTTCGTCGGCCGCCGCCGCGTCGGCGAGTCGGCGCGCCTGATCCGCCGCGAACGCCCGACGTGCCCGTACCGTCCGGCCGATCGTCCAGGCGCCGCCCAGCGCACCGCCGGCGGCCAGTACCGGCGCCGGATCGACGTGCGACGCGTAGGCGGGGCCGGCCACGGGCAGGCCGAACACGCAGATCGTGCTCAGCACGGCGATCGCCGCGGTGGGCAAGCGGCGGCGACGCCAGGCGAGGGCGACCGGATACAGCGTGAAGCCGGCCGCGAGGAACAACGTGGGCCCGGCGTCGGCGACTTCGGCGGCGATCGAGGCGGCGAGCACGACGGCGAAGGCGAGGACCGGCCGACGCCGCCGCACGGCCGGCGGCACCGCGATACCGAGCACGATCGACATCGAGGCCCACCAGGGCAGTTGGCCGCGGTGGACGCCGACCGCCTCGACCGCCGCGACCAGCCCGAACACCACACCGGCGGCAGCGTCGAGCCCAAGGAGCCATCCGGGGGTCGACCGCCGGGTGATCGCGAGGCGCAACCTGGACTCGCGCGGCGGGGCCTCCCGTGCCCCGTCCTCGGCCGCCGCAGCCGCGGGCGTCGCGGATTCCCGCATTCCACGACCGTCCCGTCCCGACTCGTTCACCCCCCGACTCTAGGCAGCGCCGCGTCGGCCCGCCTCATCCGGTGGTATGTCGGCCGGGCGCCCGATGTGCCCCCGAACCGGGCCGGCGAGGGTGGTGCGCATGATCGAAGTGCGAGACCTGACCAAACGTTACGGCCGCGTCGTCGCCGTCGACGGACTGTCGTTTCGGGTGCGTCCCGGTGTGGTGACCGGATTCCTCGGCCCGAACGGGGCCGGCAAATCCGCGACGTTGCGGATGGTGCTGGGCCTGGATCGTCCCACCGCCGGAACGGCCCGCGTCGACGGCCGGGCCTACGTCGAACTGCCCAGGCCGCTGCGGGAGGTGGGCGCGCTGCTCGACGCGAACACCGCGCACCCCGGGCGTACCGCGATCGCCCATCTGCGCTGGCTGGCCCGGAGCAACGCGATACCCCGCCGGCGGGTCGACGCCGTCCTCGACCAGGTCGGCCTGGCCGGCGTCGGGCGGGCCCGGGTGCGGACCTTCTCGCTGGGCATGCGACAGCGGCTCGGGCTCGCCGCGGCGCTGCTCGGCGACCCCGGCGTACTGATCCTGGACGAACCGGTCAACGGCCTCGACCCGGAGGGCATTCGGTGGTTCCGCCTGTGGGTTCGGGCGCCGGCGGGCGAGGGCCGCACGGTGTTCGTGGCCGGCCATGTGATGAGCGAGATGGAACCGACCGCCGACCGGGTGATCGTGATCGGCGGTGGTCGACTGATCGCGGACACCTCGGTAAGGGAGTTGACCGAACGCTTCGCACGCGGCGTCCTGGTCCGCACCCCGCGACCGGCCGAACTGACCGCCGCACTGGCCGCGCTGGGCGCCACGGCCGCCGCCGAGACGGACGGCCGCCTCGTCGTACACGGGATCGAAGCGCCCGGCGTCGGCGACCTGGCCGCCGCACGTGGCATCCCGATCTGGGAAATCCGCCCGCGTGCGGCATCGTTGGAGGAGGCGTACACGGAACTCACCACCGCCGACGTCGAATACCGACCGTCGGGGGATGCGCGAGCGACGGGGACGGCGCGATGATCGACGTTCTGGCCGCGGAATGGCTCAAGTTGCGCACCGCACGCTCCACCCTCATCACGCTCGCCGTGATTGTCCTCGCCATGTCGGGCATCTGTGCCCTGGCCTGGTACGGCGCGCATACCTGGGACGGGCTCACGGAGAGCGATCGGGCGCACTTCTCGATGGCGCCGCTGGAGTCGCTGCTCCTGCTGGTCGTCGAGATCAGCGTGGCGGTGTCGGCCGCATCGACGATCACCGGCGAGTACGCCGGCGGAATGATCCGGGACACGCTGATCGCGGTGCCGCGGCGCGGTCGGGTGCCGGCCGCAAAGGCCCTGGTGGTGGGCGGAGTTGCCCTGGTCGTGGGACCGACCTGCGTGTTCGCCGGCTCCTACGCGAGCCGGGCGGTCGTGGCGGATCGCCCCATCCGCGCTTTCGCCGACGCCGGTACGCACACCACCGCCCTGCTGCTCGCGCAGAGCCTGGCGGTGGTCGTGGCCGCGCTGGTCGGGTTCGCCCTGGGCGCGGCACTGCGCTCGACGACGGGCACGGTCACCTGCCTGGCCGGCCTGCTGTACGTGATTCCGATGGTCCTGCAGAGCCTGCCCGCGCCGTGGGACCGACGGGTCAACTCGCTGACCCTGGACAGCCTTCCGGGCCAACTGGCGGGTACCGGAAACCCGAACTCGGTCTACGGCTCGGTGCTGCCCCCGGCCGGCGCGGCCGTGGCGAGTTGCCTGTACGTGGCCGTCCCGCTGACCGTGGCGGCGATCCGCATGCGACGCGGGGACGCGTGACCCGGGCCCGGTCGTGCCGGACGCCTCGCGGTGTGCGAGCGGTCCTTCGGCCGGTCGTTCGGCCTTACGCGGTCCATATGTGCAGGAGACGAGCAAAGGGCTCTCGATGCAAACCGTTCGCGTTCGCCGAACCGGTGGGCCGTGTGCACGCGTTGTCCCGGCGCGGTGCGCCCGCGCGGCCGCCGGTGCTGCGTGCCGCCGATGTGACGCCCGATCCCTCCTGGTCGAGACCGCGCCGTCGGCCGTCTCGTCGGCGGGACAGAGGCGGACGCGCGTAGCGTAGCCGTGGACCCGGCCCGCATCGCGCCCACGACGGTGAGGCGATCCGGCGCTGCGCGTGGCGGCGGCACCTCGGGGGTGGCCAACGTGTGGTGTGCGCAAGGGCGTCGGGCGAATCGGGTGTGCCGGGAGGATGAATTGTCATCCGAAGTCCGCCGAAGTCTGGACGGCAACCGCGTTCCTCCGGTGGGATGGCGTCCGTTCCCGCGTCCACGGATCGCGTCTCGCGTCGCGACCGGTCTAGGGGAGTTCGGAGTTCGGCCGTACCACCTGCGTCCCCTGCCCACGGCGCTCCACACCCGGAGCGTCGGCATCCTGGAGGTATTCGATGCGTCGACTGTCCATGGCACTTGCCGCCACCGCGATGACGATCGGCGTCGGAGTCGGCGTGGCCACGCCGGTCCAGGCCGCTCCGGCGGACAAGCCGCAGGTGCTGTCCAGTTGGACCCAGACCAGCGCCGCCAGCTACAACGCCTGGTGGTCCGCCCGGCAGAACCAGGGCAACTGGGCCGCCTACAACTTCGACTGGTCCACCGACTACTGCAGCAGCTCGCCCGACAACCCGCTCGGCTTCCCGTTCCAGAACTCCTGTGCCCGGCACGACTTCGGCTACCGCAACTACAAGGCGGCGGGCACCTTCGCCGCGAACAAGCCCCGCCTGGACAGCGCGCTGTACGAGGACCTCAAGCGGGTCTGCGCCCCGTACGGCGCGGTGGCTCGGGCGACCTGCAACAGCACGGCCTGGACCTACTACCAGGCGGTCAAGCTCCTCGGCTGAGGCCGAGGTCGAGCCGAGCCCCCGGGCCGGTGACGGCAATGTCGTCGGCCCGGGGGCTCGGTCAGCGCTCGCCGATGTCCCCCAATACCGGCTTGACGTCCACGATCGGGGTGCCGTCGAGTGCTTCGAGGTCGCGGACGCCCATCCGCAGGCCGTCGATCGTGGTGATGTGTACGCGGTGCAGACCGATCGGGTTGGGCCGATCCGGCGAGCGGGTGTCGAACACGCCCCGCACCCGCGTGCGGGCGTCGCCGCGCGGGTGCACGGACAGCACGTCCCGGTCCGCCCGGTCGAGCCAGGTCAGCACCAGGACGTCCGTGCCGACCGCCAGGTCCCGGAGCCCGTCGGCCACGTCCGGCTCGAACACGAGCCAGGCCGCCGGCGAACCCTCGTCCCCCTGCTTGGGCGCGGACGCCCGATCCAGCAGCGGGGACTCGACCCGGCCGATCGGCCGCAGCACATACTCGTCCCGACCGATCCCCGGCCCCTGACGCGCGTCGTCGCTCATCGTTGCGCACCCTTCGTCGTCGATCCCACCCGGCGTTGCCCCCTTGACCGTTGCGGGACGGCGGATGTGACGAAGACCGTCGCCGGGACGCCGGGACGCCGGGACGCCGGGGCGCGGGGTCGGGTCAGTCGGTGACGTCGAACAGCACCGAGCGCACCTTCAGGTCATCACGGGCGGGATTGCCGTGCGGCTTCAGGCGCCACTCGGCGCCCGCGCAGTGGGCCCCCTGGTAGACGGTGACCCAGGAGTCGGTGTCGTTGTGGGGGCCGTAGCCGGGCGGGACGTCGTCCGAACCGACGCCGTACAGGTCGATGCACACGCCGCTGCGCGGGTCGTGCAGGGTGACCTGATGTTCCTGGCCGGACTCGTCGACGTACTTGTAGTGGAACCCGCCCTCGGCGGCAACGGAGGTTCCGGGCAGTGACAGGACCAGTGCCAGGGCGGCCACGGCGGCGCCGGCGGCATTGCGGAGCTTCAAGGCGAATCCCTTCCAAAAGGTTGCTTGGTCGACCTTAGAGGGAGTTCGCAGAAAATAAGCGGACATTTCGAAGGAATGTGTCGTGGTGTCCGGCGGTCCGTGCCGTGCGCGCCTTCGCGGCGCGTGGGGGTGTGCTAACCGGCGTCCGGGCGGGTCTGTGGGCGGTATCGGGCCAGGAACATGTCCACGCCGCCGGTGATCAGACGGGCTGTCAGGTCCGCGTCCGGCGCGGCGCCCGTGGAGCCGTACGCGATGTGCGGCATCAGCACCAGGCCGGACAGCTGGATCGCGGCCAAGGGCACGTCGTCGATGGCCAGTTCACCGCGTTCGACCAGCCGGGTCAGCGCCGTGCGAACCACCACGTGGAAGCGGTCCGGGCCCAACTCCTGCCAGGTCCGGCCCAGTTCCGGCAGGCGGGGCATCGAGCCCAGCACCACGTTGTGCAGCGCGAGCACCTCCGGGGTGGCGTGGCCGGCCACCCACGCCTCACAGATGGCGATCAGGTCGGCCCGTACGTCGGTGGAGGAGCCCAGGCGCTCCTCGATCAGACGCATGGAGTCGACCAGCGCCCGATCGAGCATGTCGCCGACGATCGCGATGAACAGGGCCTCCTTGCTGCCGAAGTGGTTGTAGACGGTCACCTTCGCGACGCCGGCCTCGGCGGCGATGGTGTCCATGCCCACGCCGTAGCCGTCGCGCAGGAAGGCGTCGGTCGCCGCCTTCAGGATCGCCGCGCGCTTGCGTGCCGCGCGGTCACCCGAGGGGATGCGCTTGGGGGTCTGCTCGGCTGCCCACACGGTCGGCTCCTCTGCTTGTCGTCGCGTTCATGTGTTGCCGCGTGCACTCGGCACGGTGCGTGAACGCCCGGATCGTTACTCAGTCTAATCAATTCTGAACCGTACAGGTCGGTTCAACTGAACTGCACTGTTGAGTTCATGTGAACTGCACTGTATGGTTTGGTTCATCGAACGGCGGACACCTGAAAGGGGTCGGCAGATGAACCACGACACGGCCACGAGGCCGAAGGCGGCATCGGCGACAAACGTCGCGCCCGCCGGAACCCCCGGCACACCGGCGACCACCGCGGCCACCCGAACCGGCGCCGCCTTCGCGCTGCTGGCCGCCGTACAGGCCGTCCTCAACACCTCGGTCACCATCACCTCGGCCGCCGGCCCCGACATCGCCGCCGACCTCGGCCTCGGCGCCTCCGGCCTGGTCTGGACCGGCGCCGCCTACACCCTCGCCTTCAGCGGCCTGCTCCTGCTCGGCGGCCGGATGGCCGACCGATACGGCCGCCGCAACGCCTTCCGGGCCGGCATCGCCCTGTTCGCCGCCGCCTCGCTGGCCGGCGCGCTCGTTCCCGGCGGGGGCTGGCTGATCACCATCCGGCTGCTCCAAGGCACCGGCGCCGCGGTGGCCGCGCCCGCCGCGATGGCCCTGGTCGGCGACGTGTTCCCGGTCGAGGCCGCCCGACGGCGCGCGATGGCCGCGTGGGGCGGACTCTCCGGCGTCGGCGCCGCGTTGGGCATGCAACTCGCCGGTGCCACCGCCACCTGGGCCTCGTGGCGCTGGTCCTTCGTCGCCCTGGCCCTGGTCGGCCTGGTGGTCGCGGCCCTGGCCGGGCGATACCTGCCGGCGGGCCCGACGCCGACGCACGGCCGGGTGGACGTACTCGGCGCGGCCCTCGTCACCGGCGGCGTCGCGCTGCTCAGCCTGGGCCTGGTGGCCGTCGGGACCCACGGTTGGCTCACCGCCGCCGTACTCCTGCCGATCGGCGCCGGCCTCGTGCTCCTCCTCGGCTTCGGCGTGGCCGAGAACCGGGTCGCCGCGCCGCTGATGCCGCTGCGCTTCCTCGCCTCGGGGCGTCGGGTCGGCGCGCTGGCCACCGGCATGCTCGCGCCGATCGCCGGATCGTCGGCGGCGTTCCTGATGTCGCTGTACTTCCAGCGGGTGCTCGGCTGGTCCGCGTTGCGCTCGGCGCTGGGCTTCGTTCCGTACACCCTCGCGCTGATCGTGGTCAGCGCCACCAGCGTATTGATCGTGGCCCGACTCGGCGCCCGGCGGACCGCGTCCCTCGGCCTGATCACGATGGCGATCGCGTTCGTGCTGTTCGGCCGGATCGACGCGGAATCCGCCTACGTCGGCGCGCCGTTGCTCGGGATGCTCGTCCTTCCCGTCGGGATCGCACTGACCGCGGCCTCGGCGGTGGTCGGCGCGACGCGGGGCGTGTCGGCCGGGGACGCCGCACTGGCCGGCGGCGCCTTCAACACCTCGATGCTGATGGGCCCGACCATCGGCATGGCCCTGTTCGCCTCGCTCGCCGACGCACACACCGGCACCGGCCCGTCCCCGGAGCAGGCCGCCACCGACGGCTACGTCTTCGCCTTCCACGCCGCGGCGGCGCTGTTCGCGGTCGCCGCGGTGGCCGTGACGGTCCTGCGGGGGAGCCGGCCGGCGCGGGCCTGATCGGGCCCGCCCACCGCACGACCACCCATCAACTCACCGACCGACCAACCACCCTCATCCATCGAGGAGTTCACCGATCATGATCAGCATCGACACGACCGCCACCACCCCCACCACCGTTGCCGCCCCCGCCACCACCTGGGTGGCAGGCTTCCGCTCCGCCGTGCTCGGCGCGTACGAGGACATTCAGATTCAGCCGTCGCGCGCCTTCCGCGACCAGACACTCCGGCAGATCCTGCACATGGACGGCGGCGGCACCACGTTGCGGGTGTTGCTGAGCAACGAATACGGCCGGGAGCCCCTGGTGATCGGGGCGGCGCGGGTCGGCGCGGCCGGCGCGGGTGGCGTCGTGGATCCGGCCCGGGAGGCCGTACTGCGGTTCGCCGGGGCGGCCGAGGTGACCATCCCGGTCGGCGCCCGGATCCAAAGCGACCCGGTCGAGTTCGCCACCGAGGCCGGCACCGACCTGGCGCTGACCCTGTACTTCCCGGAGGACACCGGCCTGGCGACCTATGCACACACCCCTTCCCAGAACGCCTACGTGGTCGCCGGCAACGCCGTGGGCCGGGCCGCGTTCGACGACGCGGAGGAGGTCGACGGGCGGTACTACGTGGCCGGGGTGGACGTCCTGGCCCCCGAGGGCACCGCGATCGCCGTGGCGTTCGGGGACTCCTGGTTCGGCGGCGGTGGCACCACCGTCGGGGCCAACCTGCGCTTCCCGAACCAGCTGAACCGGCGACTGGCCCGGGGCTGGGTGGTCAACCAGGGGCTCGGCGGCAACCGGCTGCTCACCGACGAGGTCGGGCTGCACGGGCTCGCGCGGTTCGAGCGGGACGTGCTGTCCGTGCCGGGCGCCACCCACGTGCTCTTCCACTTCGGCCTCAACGACCTGGGCCTGCCGGGCATGTCCGGGAAGCCGCCGGCCGGTGCGGCGGACCTGATCGACGGCTTCATCGCGCTGGCGGCACAGGCCCGCGCGGCCGGACTGACCTCGATCGCCGCCACGATGGGCCCGTACGGCGGCACCATCTACCCCGGCGTGGACAGCGTCCAGGGCCGGGCGGAACGCCGTCGGGTGAACGACTGGATCCGCGCCTCGGACGTCTTCGACGCGGTCGTCGACGTGGCCGCCGCGGTGCAGGACCCCGACGCCCCGGACTTCATCCGGGCCGACCTCGACAGCGGCGACCACCTGCACCTCAACGACGCGGGCGTGCGTGCGATGGCCGACGCCTACGACCTGGCATACGTACGGCTGTGACGGTCGCGCGCCCGAGCGCATCCGCCGTCGAAGCACAGTCCGTCGAACCCCCGTCACCCGCCGCCCGGTCCCAGGACCGCGGCCGGCGGGTGACGTCGTTCCGGGCGGTGTCGCAGTGATCGGATAGCGTGCCGCGATGACGGATTTCGTGCTGGTCGCAGGTGCGTGGTTGGGGTCCCCCGCGTGGGACGAGGTGGTGCCGGAGTTGCGGGCCGCAGGGCACGGGGCGTGTCCGCTGTCGCTCTCCGGCCTCGCCGAGAAGCGGGGCGTGCCGGCGGGGCAGCGTACGCACGTCCGGGACATCGTGGACGAGGTCGAGGATCGGGACCTGCGCGATGTGGTCCTGGTCGGACACAGCTACTCGGGCATCCCGGTGGGTCAGGCCGCCGAGCGGATCGGCGACCGGCTGCGGAGGATGGTCCTGGTCGACTCGAACGTGGCCGTGCACGGCGAGTCGTTCGCGTCCGGATTCTGGTCCGGCGAGGCGGCGATCACCGCCGCGATCGTGGCCAACGGCGGCTTCTGGGCCCCGCCGCCGGCGGCGGACTTCGCGGGGCAGGGCCTCACCGACGAGCAGATCGCCCGGCTCCTGGCCGACGCGACACTGCATCCCGGCGACTCCCTGACCGAACGCGCCGAGTTGGCCGGGTCGTTGGGTGACCTCCCGACGACCTACCTGAAGTGTCTCCTCGACGGCCCGGAACCGAGCGACGCGGTGGCGAAGTTGCTGACGAGCGAACGGTGGCGGCTGGTCGAGATGAACACGGGCCACTGGCCGATGTACTCCCAGCCGCACGAACTGGCCCGGATCCTCCTGGAGGAGGCCGGCCGGTAGCCGGAAGGAGTCCACGTGTCCGATCGACACACGCGTCATTCGAACACGCGTCATCCGATACCGGCGATCACCCAGTACGCGAGCCCGGACCTGATCGGCGCGATCGTCTACGCCGGCCATCCGCCGGGCGACGACGATGCCTGGGCGGTGAGCGGGGCGCCGGATCGGGCCGCCTACGGCTACTGGGCCGGGCGGTGGTGCGGGATGGCCTGTCTGCGGATGGCGCTGTTCGCGCGGGACGGCCATGCGCCTCCGTTGTACGAACTGACTGTCGGCTGCGCGGCGCACGGCGGGTATGTGCGTCGGGAGGACGGCGGGGTCGACGGCCTCTACTACCGGCCGTTCGTCGAGTACGCGCGGGAGGCCCACGGGTTGCGGGCGGAGGTGGTCACCGAGTTGGGGCCGGACCGACTCGCCGCCGAACTCGACCGGGGTCGCCTGGTGATGGCTTCCGTGCACCGGGAGATCCGCCGCCCCGAGCGACCGGCACCGGGGCGCGGCGGACACCTTGTCCTGGTCACCGGTCGGCGGGACGACGCGGTCACCTTCCACAACCCGTCCGGACACACCCCCGAGGCGGTGTCCGCGGCGCTCGCGCCGCACCGCTTCGACGAGTTCGCCGCCCGGCGGGGCATCGTGCTGCACGTGTGAGGCGCGCGGCCGAGGGCTGTGGCCCGGTACTACGCTGGGCGCAAACGTTCGTTCGGTGAGGAGCATCGGCCGTGATCCTGAGTTCGTTGACGTTCACGCTCGTGCCGAAGCCGTGGGACAGGATGTCGTGGGTGGAGGTTCCCGACGGCCTCGAGTTCATGCGCTACGAGATCACCACGATCCCCGCGCCGAAGCGCCCGGAGGTGGAGGGCACTCCGGAGGAGGCGGCCCGGTGGGAGCGGGCCGCGCAGGACTTCGTACAGGAACTGATGGACGCCCAGTCCGAGGTGCGGTGGGAGCACGGCATCCGGACGAAGCCCCGCTTCATGGCGGACACCGCCACGGTGCGCCTGTGGCGATACTCCTGGTTCCCCAACCGCCGGGCCCGCTCCCGCCGCGCCTGGGACCGCTGCGTGGCCCGCATGCGGGCGGCCGAGGAACGCTACCGTCCGATCCGCGAGGAAATCGAGGCCCGGGTGGCGGCGACAAGGGCCCGGGAAAACTGAGCGAGCGCACCCGACACCCGACTACCGCGATCCGGCACCGGACCGAGACCCGGTGCCGGTGTTCTCGGAGTGGGTGACCGGCCACGACGGGCGCCCGTCGTGTCCTACGCGGCGTTCGGTTCGTCCACGTCCACCGTCCGGTCGGCCGGCGGCGCGGTGGGAGTGCAGGGCTTGCCGGCCCGGGCGAGGACGAGGTTCACCGGGTCGGCCCCATCCACCTGGAGCTTGACCGGATACGGCTTGCCCTCGGCGAGCACGTGCACGGTTCGGGTGGTCTCGTCCTCCTGCCGCGCGGTCAATGCGACGACCCGCTTTCCGTCGATCTCCGAGATCTCGCTGATGACGTAGGCGAGTTTCGCGTCGCCGAAGACGAAACCGATGTCCTTGAGCGGATCCTCGGGTTCGACCGTCGTCATCACGTACTTGTCGGCGACCCGGGCGGCCCCCTCGTCGATCTCGGCCTGGGTGCTGTCGGACCGGCCCCCGATCCCGCGCCAGAACGCGACGTCACCCTTCCGGTACGACTTGCCCCCGACCACGGTCAACTCGGCGCTGTGGCCCAGGGTGTTCTCGGTGCCCTGAACGTCGCGACCGGCGTGCACGCACACGTCGTAGTCGGATCGGATCGAGTCGGCCACGGCATCGCCGGTGACCTTGAAGTCCCCGGCCTGCCACAGCGCCTGCGCCTCGGTGACGAGAGCCTTGGGATCCTTGCCGACATTCGAGGACTTGCCGCCGTCTCCGTCACCACCGCACGCGGTGACCGAGACCAGCCCGAAGGCGACGGCGGACAGAGCCGCCACGACACGACCGATACGCACGGGAGTTCCTTTTTTCTGCTACGAGAAGACGATCACAACCAACACTTCAGTATTGCGGACACGCCTCCGGCGCCGATCGCCACCCCTCCCGCCCCGAGGTCCGGGTTCGGCATGCCGGTCGGCCGGAACCCGGTGGGGGAGCGGTCGTTGAGTCAGGCATGACGCACATCAAACGGATTGTTGCCGGACTGGCGGGCGTGGTGGCGGTAGTGGGCGCGATGTCGGTGTCCCCGGCCGGTGCGGCCGACGGATACGACCGGTGTCCCGCCGGGTACTACTGCATGTTCTCGGGGCTCGACGGCACCGGCGACATGATCAAGCTGACACGGAGCACGCCGGATCTCGCGGCGCTGGGGATGAACGACCGCGCCGAGTCGGACTGGAACCGGACCGCGTCGACCATCTACCTCTGGTCCGACGCGGGCTACAGCGGCTGCACCGCCGTCACCTCTTCGGGGCCGACCGGCAAGGGCAACTTCTTCCCGGACTACCGCGACTTCTTCAGCTCGGTGCAGTTCGACGGCCCGGGCGGCCCGAGCTGCGGTACGCCTCCCGGCGAGGGCAACTGACCTTCGGCCTCCGCTGTTCGTTGTACATCGGCGCAGGTCCGAGCCGCCTGGAGAGAACTGGCATTTTCCCGTTGGAAGATGTCGCCAGTGCCACTCCCCGATCGAAGTGACGACCGGTTGACTTCGGGGTGTCCGATGCGAATCGCCACCCGAAGGAACATCCGTGCACATTCAAATCGTGCTGTTCGACGGGTTCGACCCGCTCGACGTCATCGCTCCCTACGAGGTGTTGTACGCCGGCGGCCTCGCATCCGCCGGTGCGGTGACCGTCGAATTGGTCTCGGCGGAGGGCGCTCGTGAGGTGGCCGGTGGTACCGGCGGACTGGCGCTGCGGGCCGTCGGCGCCCTCGACCCGGAGCGCGCCGACATGGTCGTCCTGCCCGGCGCCTCCGGTCGGGTGGGCGAACCCGGCGAGGTCCCGGACGACGACGCCGGCACCGGCGAACGGCAACAGGACGAGCTGATCCCGGTGTTGCTCGGCCGCACGCTGAACACCGAGCTGCCCGCGCTCCTCGAACGGGCCATGAAGGACCCGGGCATCACGGTCGCCACCGTCTGTGGCGGCTCCCTCGTACTCGCCATGGCGGGACTGTTGGAGGGACGCCACGCCACCACCCACCACATGGGCCTCGACCTGCTGGACGCCACCGGCGCCCACATGGTCCGCGCCCGCGTCGTCGACGACGGCGACCTGGTCACCGCCGCCGGCGTCACCTCGGGCCTCGACCTGGGCCTGTACCTGCTGGAACGTGAGGTCGGCCCGCGCATCGCACATGCCGTCGAAGAGCTGTTCGCCCACGAGCGGCGCGGCACGGTATGGCGTGCCCAGGGCCCTACGCCCGCCCCCTTCTGAGCACCCCGACCGCAGCGGGTCGCCCCACTCCTCTCCTCTCCTTTCCCCACCTCCCTCGTGCAGCCAGGAAGAAGAACATCGACATGTCCGTAGACGGCACCTGGGATCTGTCCATATCCACTCCCATCGGCAAGATCGCCGCCGTGATCGAACTCCGAGAGCACACCGGCCGGTTGACCGGCGTCGCGCACGGGGCCGGCGAGGAAGTGCCCCTGAGCGACATCGCCCTCGACGGCGACCGGCTCACCTGGAAGCAGGCCGTCACCAAGCCCATGCGGCTGAACCTGGCGTTCGACGTGACGGTCGACGCCGCCACCCTTCGGGGCACGTCCAAAGCCGGACGCCTGCCCGCCTCGAAGGTCACCGGCACGCGCCGGCCCACCCCGGCCGACCAGGCGTGACCGGGCCGCGCTCGGCGCCGCTCCGTTCCGTTACGGGCCGACGGTGGCCGCGTCGGTGAGGGGAAGCCGTTCCGGGCGGCCGGTGGCGTGGGCGGCGTAGGCGTATACGTCGGCCCAGCGCGGGACGTGGACGTCGAAGTCGCGTCCGCACGGGCAATTGTGCGCGCTGCGGGTCGCGAAGGCGCAGACGAGGGTGGCCCGGTAGCAGGCCATCGCCGTTTCGCACCACTCCCACGGGACCGCCTCGCCGGGGTCGGCGAGGGAGGCCAGGTAGGTACCGAGGTTGTAGCCGAGGTTCGCGACGATCGGTTGCCTCGGGAGGAGGGTGTGGAACACTCCCCGATCGGTCACCGTGACCCCGCCCTCGGGACCGACGAGCCCGAGTGACAGCGGGCCCGCTTTCGTGATGAACTCTTCGAAGACGGCGGGCATTTCGTCGATGAAGGGATCGGGGGCGAACGGCCCCGATCCGCTCCGATGCCCCGCGACGGGCCAGATGTGTGTGGCGGCGTCGATCCTGCCCAGGTAGGCCGGAACGTCGATCAGGTGGGCGGATCGGTGGTCGGGGTCGTCGACGTCCCGGGTGATCGGCGCACCCGGGACACTCCACGTGACTCGGCATCGGCCGTCCGCCGCCGCCCGGGACGTCAGTCGCAGGTCGGCGAGGTTGACGCCCTTGACGTAGCGGCGCACGACGTCGAACGCCGCAATGAGGTCCACCACTTCGGTGGGCGCGAGGACATGGGTACCGCTCGAACGCGGTTCAGTACCGGACATGCGTGGTGGCCCCTGGGTCGAGATGGGTCTGCGGGCAGTGGAAGTGGTGAGCCGCCCGGCGGCGTCGCCCCGAATGCCGTTACGCGCCACCACCATTCGCCCGAGCGCGGTGAGCCGTTCGGCCGGAATCGAGTCGACCTCCCCCGCTCGAAGATCCGCCCGCAAAGACGCCAAAAGGCGTGCGCGGACAAGGTCGAGGTCCGAGGAGACCCGCAACTCCCGTACGGAGAAAAGCCGTCCGGGATACGCGTGCCGGGGCCGGATCCTCGGGCCGCGGGGCGGCAACGGCGAACCACCGACTCGTGGCCGGGGGATCGGCATTCGGGTCGTCGACAACTGTGCTCCTCCGATGGTCCGAGACGTCGATCGGTGGCGTGGTCTGCGCGATGATGGATGCATCGACGTTCCGGTGTCCCGCTGCGGGGCAGAGAAAGGCGACGCGGGTGATCTTCCGGGGCGGTTGGGATGCGCTCCCTTCGACCCGGATCACCGCGTACTGATCGGTGAAGGCCAGCACCAGCCGCAACCCCCGACCGGCTTCCGCGTCATCCTCGGCCGTCCTCGACTCCGGGAATTTGTCGTGCGCTTCGTCCCCGACATCAATGATCAGCCGATCCGCGCGAAGCTCCCAGGCGAGGGTCACCGACCCGTGGCCGACGTGCCGGAGCACGTTGGTCACCAGCTCCGACACGACGAGCAGGACCACGTCGGTGACATCCGGATCCAATCCCGTGACGAGGCAAACCGTGGCTATGTGCCGACGGGCCTGTCGGGGCGCGTGGATCGAGAGCGGCAGGGTGAGGAGAGGTTCCGGAGGTGCTTCGGTCATGGGATCCGACATGGCTAAAACTCCCCTTGTCAAAGGGTGTTCAGGGCGTTTGAGGTGATCGGCCCGCGATGGTTCGACACCTCGCGCTCGATGATTTTGAGTGAAGGGAGCGCGGCTCTCCGTCACGATGGATAGATTCGTTCCGTCTTGGGTGCCTGGTCAAGCTATGTCGGCTCTTACCGGGTGATTACCAAGAATTACCCGCCTTGTGCCACTCGGTGAGTGTCGCACCGTGACGAACGAGCTTTCGGAAGCGAGGACTTGATGGATCCAGCCACGGAATCCAACGCCCGACGAACCCTTGGCAATCTCCTCCGGCGCCATCGGATCAGGCGCGGACTCAAGGGGACGGAGGCGGCAAAGATCCTGGGATGCTCGGCCGCACAGGCCAGTCGCATCGAAACGGGGCAGCGCGTCGCGACGCAGGCACACATCGAGGCGCTGGCAGCGGCGTACCGCTTGAGCGGCGAGGAGTTCGCCGAATTGGAGCGCCTGCTCGTCCAGGCACGTGAGGCAGCGGCCCCCTGGTGGGCTGCCTACGGGGTTCCCGCGCCGTACGCACGGCTGTTGGACGTCGAAGCGAGTGCGGTGCGATGTTTCGACTACCAGCCGGTCCTGATCCCTGCCCTGCTACAGGTTCCCGAATATGCCTCGGCGGTGAACGGGGCGGGCGCTGCGGATCTCGGTCGGGGTCAGGTCGATGCATACACCGAGCTTCGGATGCGGAGACAGGAATCTCTGTTCTCATCCACTCGTCCGCTTGCCCTGGAGGCCGTGGTGACGGAGGCGGCTCTGCGCTTCGTGGTCGGCGGCCAGGAGACGCAACGAGCCCAGGCGCGCCACCTCTTGCATGTGATGGAGCGTCAGTCGAACGTGGAATTGCGGGTCATTCCCTTCGGCGCGGGCGAGAATGGTGCTCAGCCAGGTGCCTTCATCCTCTTCGAGATGCCCTTCGGCGAGGCGGATATGGGCTTCACGGAATCGGCCTTGTCCATGGCCGTCATCACGACACCACTGGAAGTTCGGCGTCTGCGCAGGCTGTTCCTGGACTTGCGAGATGCGGCGTTGGATCCTGTTGAAAGCCACGCAATGATCCGAAACCTGGCCTAGTTGCCTACACCAACCGAGGACGTCTCATGGGATATGCCGCAGCCGACGCATCGATGTTGGTAAATGCGCCTTGGCGCACGAGCAGTTACACAGCGAACAACACAGCCTGCGTGGAAGTCGCTCCGTTGTCGCAGTCGGTGTTGGTCGCCGTGCGGGACTCGAAGGTGCCGGGCGGACCGGCTCTTGTCTTCGGCGCTGCCGCGTTCGATCAGTGCGTCGCAGCAATCGGTTGAGTGCCATGCGAAGGCCGGTGACGCGAGCGCGCGTCCTTGGCCTTCGCGTGGTCCGGGTGAGGGGGATCCCCAAGACGTGGGTCTTCGGGCTGGGGCAGCCTGACGGTCTGTCACGTCGGGCCCCTGGAAGGAACCATTTTTCATGCAGTTTCGTGCCCGCTTCGCTGCCGCTGCCCTCATCCCGCCTCTCCTCGTGCTGACCGCCGCGTGCGGTGGGTCGGACGACAAGAAGGACGACGCGAAGGCGCCGGACGTCGGCAGCAGCACTGCGGGCACGACCACCGGTGTCCCGGGCGGTGGCGGTTCCGGGAGCGGCGGTGCGGTCGCCGCCGGTACCAAGGGCTACAAGCTCGTCGTTCCGGAGGCGATCGACGCCTACACGAGGTCCGGTACCGGCACCACGCCCGGCGCGAAGGAGGCCGACGACCTCGGGGTGAAGAACGCCCAGACGGTGTCCGGCGTCTACAACGCGCCCAGCCCCGATCCCGGCAATCGCGCGACGGTGGGCGGCACACGGCTGACCTTCTACGGCTTCCACGGCGAGATCGCCGACCCCGCCAAGTCGCTCGACGCCTACCTGGCCAACGTCGGCAACAAGGGCATGAAGGGCAGCGGGAAGGCGCCGGGGACCGACATACTGCCCGTGGGAGGCGCCAAGACCGTCAAGCCCGCCGGCTTCGAGGGCGCGCTGATGAAGTGCCAGGTCATGCAGTACACCCGCAGCAAAGGTGAAGGGACCGCCAAGACCGGTGCGGATTTCCGGTTCCCGGTCTGCGCGTGGGCCGACTACGCAACCCTCGGCGGCGTCGACGTCGCCGTTTTGGCGGAAATGACGAACGGCGGCGACGGCGTCTCCCCGGACGAGGCAGCCGCGTTGACCGCCAAGCTCTACAACACGACCCGCCAGAAGGTCTGACCCACGGCGCGGGTCGATTCACCACGCGGGCGATCCGAACTCCGCGTCGACCCCGCCCCGGCGCCCCGCACCTACCCGCCGGTCGTGCCGTCGAGCATCTCGCGCAGGATGTCCAGGTGGCCGTTGTGGCGGGCTGTCTCCTCGGTGAGGTGGAGCAGGATCCAGCGCAGGTCGACGCGCAGGCCCTTGCGGACTCGCTCGGCCTGCTTGTCCAGGCTGTTCGCGGCGACCAGTCCGCGATAGCGGGCGCTCTGTTCGGCGTATTCGTCGAGCAACTGCGTGAGCGGGAAGTCGACGGCGATCCGCATCTCGCGGTCGGGATCCTCGTCGGTCCAGGGGCCCCGGTCCTCCTCGCCGAGGAAGACCACTTGGAACCAGTAGTACTCGACCCAGCGGAGGTGGTTGATCAGTCCGCTCACGGTCATCAGCGGCGACCCCGGCAGGAGCGCCTTGCGTGCGTTCTCCGCAGAGACGCCGTCGCATTTGGCGCGCGCGGTGTCACGTGCGTAGTCGAGAAACGTGGTGAGCTGGGTGCGCTCGTCCCATGCGGGCGGTGTGTCATCAATTCTGGTCATCGCGCGCAGCATCCCCGATCACCCCACCCGATGTCGAGCATTTATCGACGGAGCCTGGTCCTGGCCGTGGGCCGGAGACGACCGGTTCGCCGAGCGGTCCGGGGAGTGCGGACGGCGCGGTGTGTTCAGGCCGGGCCGGTGGTCGCGCGGGTCGGGGTGTCGGTGGCGTCCGCGTCGCCGGTGGTCGGCGGTGTCGTGGTCGGCCGGTCCCGCACCGAGACCGACACCAGCACGATCGACAACGCCGAACCCACGGTCAGTATCGGCCACACCCCGTGTCCGAACCGGATGAACAACCACCCGCCCACGACCGGTCCGACCGCCGCGCCCAGACTCCAGGCGAAGTGGAAGCCCGCGATGTAGTGGCTCTTGAGCCGCGCGGGCCCGGCCACCACCGGATAGGCCGTGGTCGCCGGCCCGCCCAGGATCTCGCCGACGGACCAGACCAGCGTGCCGAGCAGGATCACGGCCGGCCCCAGCGGCAGGCCGTACATGCCCACACCGACGCCCACCAGGACCAACGCCCAGGCCATGGTGAGCCGTTGCGACCACGCCTGCGCGTACTTGGTCATCAACAGTTCGAACGCGATGACGATGAAACCGTTCAGCGACACGGCCAGCGTGTACCAGAAGATCGCCACGCCGCTGTCCTTCACGTCGAGCGGCAGCGTGGACAGGTACTGCACGTAGACGACCCCGAAGAAGAAGATCGCGGTCAGGTACAACATGTAGCGGCGATCGCGGATCATCGCCCGATACCCGCCGCGCCCGACCCGCTCTCCCTCCCCGCCCTCCTCGCCGGCCTCGGGCTTCGCGTCGCGGCCCGCCGCGCCCGGCTCGGCGGAGCGAGGCGGCAGCGTCACCCACGCGAGGGTCGCGTAGCACAGCGCGACCGCCGCCTCCACCCAGAAGACCAGGGCATAGCTGTGGCCGGCCAGGTTGTACAGCGCGAACCCGAACAGCGGCGCGACGGTGACGCCGAGGTTCAGCCCGAATCGGTACATCGCGAAGATCATCACCTGGCGGTTCGCCGGGGTGAGGTCGGAGAGCAGGGTGGCCGACGCCGGGCGGTACAGCTGCCCGGCCATGCTGACCAGCGCCACCGCGACCAGGATCAGCCCGAACGAGGGCAGGTAGAGGATGGCCGCCAGCGGCACGCTCGCGCCGACCATGCTCACCACGCTCGCGTTGCGCGCGCCGAGCCGGATCGACAGCGCCCCGCCGAGCAGTACGCCCACGATCGCGCCGCCGCCGTACACGCCCAGCGCGAACGCCGCCTGCCCGTCCGAGTAGTCCCGCGAGGTCAGGAACAACACCAGGAAGATGTTCAGGAAGGCCCCGAGGCGGTTGATGAACGCCCCGGTGAGCAGCGTCTTCGCCGGGAGCGACGCCTGCCGGAAGGTGGCCACCACGGTCACCTCGTCGTTGTCGTGGCCCTCCTCGCGGGCGACGTGGACCATGCCGGTCAGCCGACGACGACGCGGATGGCGGCGCGCACGCGCTGTTCCAGGGCGTCGAGCCCGTCGGGCGTCGGGGCGTCGATGAAGAACGTGACGGACCGGTCGTCGGAGTCGGCGAGCGGGGTCAGCGACGCGCCGCGCTCGCGCAGCACCAGTACGGCGCGCAACGTGGGTTCCTCGCCCGGCCCGCCGGGCTTGATGTCGGGCCATACACCGCCGGCACCGATCCACTCCGGCCGCACGTCCGGCCAGTCGAGCACCACATCCTCCAGCGTGCCGGGCCGGTGCTCCAGGTAGACCTGTCGCGTGTAGCGGTGCGGCTGCGGGTAGTTCGCCGGTTCGCCGAGCGCGACGCGCAGGATCTCCGGCTCCAGCGGTCGTCCGGTGGCCAGTTGATACAGCGTCAGCAGCCCGTCGCCGGGGGTGCGCGCCGCCACCTCCATCAGGCGCGGGCGACCGTCGTCGCCGACCCGCCACTCGGAGTGGGCGATGCCGTGCTCGAACGCGAGCGCCGCCACCAGTTCCCGATTGGCCGTCAGAAGCGCCTCGCGCAGGTCCTCGCGCACGCTCGGCACGCTGTGCGCCATCTCCACGAAGGTGTGCGCGTGGCTGTCGGTGGTGACCTTGTCGGTCACCGACGCGAAGACCACCCCGCCGTCCTGGATCAGGCTCTCCACGGAGAACTCCGGGCCCGACACCTTCTCCTCGACCAGGACCACCTCGTGATCGGGGTACGTCGCCAGTTTCGCGCGCAACCCGGCCAGGTCCGCCACCGTCTCGACGCCCGAACTGGACGCGCGGGAAGCGGGTTTGACCACGGCGGGGAAGCGCACCGCGCCGAGGTCGACCCGGTCGCGCTCGCCGGCGGGAATGGTCAGCGACGTCGGGCCCAGGTCCGGGGCGTACCAGCGCTGGAGGTACTTGCTGCGACAGGCGCGGCTGGCCCGCAGCCCGGGCGAGCGCACGCCGAGCCCGTCGGCGAGCAGGCCGGTCGGCTCGGCGAGGTAGTCGCCCACCGCGTAGGCGCCGACGATCGTGTATGCCTCGCGCCAGGCCGAGGTGCGCGCGATCGCGCCCGCGACGAACGCGCCCTGTACGGTGAAGTCACCTGTCACATAGGCGATTTCGGTGATCTGTGCGGTGGGGTTGGAGGTGTCGGCCATGGCCTCCGTCGCCTGTGCGCGGTAGGACTCCGCGGTGATCACCAGGATCTTGAGCCCACGCCCGGAGAGTTCGGTCAGGTAGAGCGGATTGCGGCGGATCACGGGAAACGAGCCGGTCAGGATGAACGCCTGGGGCCGGTCGGCCGATTCCCGCGACTCGAACGGTGCCTGGGTCATGGTTCCGTGTCCTCCTGGATCGGGCGGTTCCGGTGGTCCGGGTGATTCGGGCGGAGTCGGACGGTTGCGGTGCTCGGGTGGCTCGGGTGGTTCGGATCGGGTTGCCGGGTGGATCGTGGCGACGAGCGGTGTTCAGCCCGTCCGGTGCCGCTCGTCGAAGCGCCAGTCGACGCCGTTCGTGCCCAGGAACTCCAGCCACCGACGGGCGTCCTCGGCACCCTGGGCGGCCTGGCGCAGGCCCGCCGGCACCCGTCCGGCGAGGATTTCGGTGATCCCGTACGCCAGCGGCAGGGACACACACCGCGCCATCGCGCTCTCCTCGGCGTCGCCGACCGTGTCCAGCACGTATTCCCCGCGCCAGCCCACGCCGTTCGCGCCCTCGACGTCGAGCGCGACGGCGAGCACGACCCGGTCGCGGTCGGCATCGGTGGTCGGATACCGGGCGGCGAGTTCGTCGGCGAGGGCGGCGATGCGGTCGCCATCGCCGGTGCGCACGGTGGCGAACACGTCCTGCCAGGCCCGCAGCCAACCGTCCAGACGAAGTGTGCCCCGGACGAACACACGCGCCCGCCAGTCGGCCGGGAACGCGTACTGGGTGAGGTAGGGGAGGCTGTCGCGGTTGGGGTACGCCTCGAACGTCTCGCCGTCGAGCACGAGCGAACGAGTCGCCGTCCACGGGAGGTCGACCACCTGCTCGGCGTCGCCGTCGAGGTAGCGGGCCGGCGCGCGCAGCGCGTTCAGCACCCCGCGCGGCGCCCAGCTGAACCGGTAGCGGAAGTCGTTGGCTTCGGCGGGGACTCCGCCGCAGTACGAGGTGAACTCGACCGTCGCCGGGCCCTCGCCGACGACCTCGCGGCCCCTGGCCACCAGCAGGTCGGCGAACAGGTGGTCGATGCCCGGGTCCAGGCCCGCCTCCGTCAGCACGACCAGACCGGCCTTCGCCGCCGCCGGCGCCTCGGCCGCGATCTCCTCCGAGACGTAACTGCTGCACGCGAAATGGGCGTTGCGCTCGATACACAGTCGCACCAGCGCGGGGTGTTCGCTCGCGGGCAACATCGACACGACGATGTCGCCGGTGCGCAACTTTGCGCCCAGCCGGTCGAGATCGTAGGCGCGGGCGGCGGCGCGACCGGTCAGGCCGAGCCGGGCCAGGCACCGCTCGGCCTTGGCGTCGGTACGGCCCCAGACCAGCAGCCGTTCGGCCCGGTCGGCCACCACACGCAGTCCGCTGCCGGTGGACAGGCCGGTGCCGATCCAGTGCACGGTTCCGCCGGCGGGTATCGCGTCAGACATGGACGTTCTCCGTTTCCAGGCCGTTCGCCTCGCATGCCTCGCGGAAGACCCGCAGGCAGCGCTGCCAGGGTTGCCCCGGTTCTCCCAGGGCCGATAGATGGGGCGTCAGTTCGGCGGAGAAGGCGGTACTGGCCTCGCCGGGAAGCAGCGACGGCAGGTTGTCGATGGCGATCACGCCCAGCGGGTCGCCGACATCGCCCACCATGCGCACCGGCTCGCGCCAATCGGTGATGTCGTCGTAGACCGGCAACACATTGTTCCGGGAGGTGACATCGCAGGTGACGTCCGCGATCAGGGACAGTCTCCGGGGTCGCGACCGCAGCGACGCGAGGGTCACGAACGGCGGGGTCGGCGTGGTCACGAGCACGGCGTTGACGAGGATGTCGTGATCGAGCAGCGCCGCGTGATCCAGTGACCGGGTCTCGGCGACGTCCCAGCAGGTCGGCTCGATCCCGGCGACGGCCAGCGCGTCGCGCGCGCCGCGCCCGCACCGGCCCAGCGCGCCGATGACCAGTACGCTCGGCGGCGCGCCGGTCGACGTCTCGCGCAGCATCCGGTCCAGGTCCTGCTTCGGGCGCGGTCGCAGCGGCGGATCGAGCCGGCCCCGATGCCGGAGCACCGCGAGCGCCGCGCCCACGTATCCGGCCCAGTAGCCGAACGCGGCCAGCCGCCGTCCGTCCGCGTCGGTGAGGTATTCCAGGTCGAACAGCGCGCCGCCGCCCGCCGCGAAGCGCCGCAGCAGCGCCTCGGCGTCGCGCTGGCCCTTGTACGCGTGGCCGAAGAACACATGCCGGTGCCGCAACGTCGGCGGATCGTGAGGGAGTTCCTTGAGCCCCACGACGAACTCCGCGGCCGGGGCGGTCCGCCAGCTCCCGGCCTCGGCGGCCACGCAGCCGGCGTCGAGGTAGTCCCCCGTCGGGAACACGCGCTGCGGCGAGTGCTCGACGGTGACCGTGATGCCCTGCGCGACGAGCCGCGCGGCGTCGGCCGGCACGATCGGCGCACGCCGCTCGCTCTCGCGCGTCTCGTGCCGCATCGTGATCGCGACGTCGGTCGTGCGCGGGCGGGGATCGGCCATGTGCTGTCCTCCGGGTACGGGTTGCCTGTTCGTGGTCGTGCGGGCGCGGGGCCGACGGCCGACTCAGATGACCAGGTCGGCCAAGTCGTCGGTCGCGCCCGGGGAGGAAGGGTCGCCGGACTCGGTGTCGGGTTCGGCGGGGGCATCACCGGCGGATATGCGCTTGAGCAGGGGCTGTTCGAGGAAGTACGCGAAGGAGGCGTAGCCGCGCCAGACCCTGCGCCACTGCTCGGCCACCGCCGCCTCGCCCGCGGTGCGCCGCACCCGGTCGAGGAAACCGACGATGATGTCGGCGGCTTGTTTGGCATGCCCGGCGGAAAAGTTGTCGATGGTCAGGTGGGCCTGTTCGTAGCAGTCGTCGATGCCGTGCCGGCGCAACTTCTGGATCTCGTGCAGCCGCATCTCGCCGGAGCCGAACATCTCGATCGCCAGGTTGTAGCCCAGGATCTCGTTGTGGAAACGATCGGGGAACAGGCACATGCACAACTGCTGGATCGCGAACCCATAGAGGTCGTCGGGAAGTTCGTCCTGTTCGATGAACGCCTCGTCGCGGATGTGCGGTAGTTCGATACCCGCGCTGGCCAACACCCGGTGGGTCAGCGTGATGTGGTTCTTGCGCAGGTCGCCGTTGCCCATCTCGTCGGCGTAGATCGCGAACAACATCGCGTCGGTCTCGCGCTCGTCGTGCCCGAGGTTGCCCAGGCGGTGCAGCCATGCGCCGTCGATGAGGTAGGTGAGGTAGTAGGTGGACTGCCGGAACAACACTTCGTCGCGGTCCGGGATCTCCCGCAGCGGTTGGTAGGGGTCGACCAGCTTCTCCCAGTAGACCCGCTCGGCCCGCTCGTACAGTGCCCGCGGGCTGTAGTCGAACCAGGTCGCGTCGGTGTACCGGCCGCCGGCCCCGTGTACGAACAGGATCTCCGCGTCCCGGAAGCACTGTTCGGCCCGCTCGGCGGCGAGCGGCAGCGTGTTGGCGAAGTTCTCGATGTTGACCAGGTGGTGGAACAACTCGCGGTGGTCGCGGGGTTCGGCCTCGGCGATCACGACATCGGCCGGGTCGCTGCGCATGATCGCGGCCCGTCGGTGCTCGGCCGCCACGTCGCCGGCGGTCTCGGCGGAGATCTCCACGGCAGGCCGGTCACCCGCCTGTACGCTCACCGCCCAGGCCCGGAACGTGGCCGCCTCGTGCTCGTCGAAGATCCCGAACATCGGCCCGCCGAAACGCATCGCGTCCAGGAGTCGGCAGTCGCCGTTGCCGGGCCCGCGCAGGTATCCGGATTCACGCAGGTCGGTCAGGAATCCCGCGAGGTCGATCCGGGCGGCGCCGAAGACGTCCGTCAACGCCTTGCCGCCGACCCGGGTGCCGCCGTGTTGCCGGCCGGCCAGCGGGGCGTGGCGCGCGATGATCGCGGCGACCCGCGACTCCAGGGTGCGGCCGGCACGCCAGGCCGCGTGCTCGGCGAGCATCGCGACGTGCTCCCGCTCAAGCTCCAGGGTCAGCCGCACGGCGGTGTACAACCGGCGGCGCGCGGCCGGTCCGGCCACGGCCAGGTGTTCGGCCAGCACCTCGCGCAGGGCCGGTTCCGGCAGCAGCGGCGCGGTGTCGGCGAGCAGGTCGTCCACGCCGAGCGCGAGGAAGGCGTAGTGCACGCCGGAGACCTCGGGCAGGAAGTTGGCCGGCAGCCGGGACAGGGCCAGGTAGAAGGCGGCGTGCAGCGCGGTGAGCGGGCGGATGCGGGCCCGGTCCGCGAAGTCGGCGGCGGCGAGCTCCGGCAGGAATACACCCGCGTCCTCCAGTGCGCGCCGGCGCGACCGGGCCTGGCCGCGCTCGGGGTTGCCGCCGCCGCGCAGCGTCAGGTGGTGCGCGAAGAGCCGGTTGACCACGACGGACGGCTGGGTCGCGGGCTGGGAGAGCGTGTCCAGCCAACAGCCGGCCGCCAGCGCCAACGGCGCGCGCCCGCACAGGGCTTCCGCGCGCGCCGCCGGACCCGAACGGGTCAGCGCGTCCAGGCTCGCGGCCGACTCGGCCCGGGCGGCCCGCACTTCGGCGGCGATCGCCTCGGCGAGGACATCGGCCTCGGCTCCAAGTGCGGCGTCGGCCGACGCTTCGTCCGCGCCGTTCTCGCCACTCGACCCCCGGCCGCCCGCATCGGCCAGGAACGCGTCCAGCACATACCGGGCGACCAGAAGCGTCGACTCCGACTCCTGGTCGCGCAGCAGCGTGCGAAACACCTCGACCGGCTCCGCGCGTACTGCCGCCCGCGCCTGGTCCAGGGCGGCGCGGCCGAAGACGAACGGCCGGTGCGGCAGCGCGTCGACGGTGTCGGGCAGGACGAAGGGCACGAAGGTACGGCCGGGACCCGGCGTACGCGGTGCGGTGGTCATCCTGAGCCTCCAACTCGGGCGTTCGGTGGTGTCTCGTCCGCGCTCATGCGCCGGCCCGGCGCAACAACACCCCGATCCGTTGCCCGGGGACGCCGGCGGCCAACAGGTAGTGCCGGCCCGGTTGTACGTGTCCCGCCTCGGCCCGGTCGACCAGGTTGATCAGCGGATCGGCGGCAAAGCAGTGGCCCACCCGGGTGATGTTGTCCAGATGGAGCTGGGCCGGGGTGAAGCCGGCCTGTCGTTCCTTCATCACGATCACGGGTTTGAAGATGTTCGCGTGCATCAGGCCCGCGATGTCGCCCGGCTTCATGCCCAGGGGGGTGAGCAGGCGCTCGTTCACGGTGCGGGCCAGGTCCGCGCTGATCTCGTTGGAGTGCGCCAGTCTGCCCCGGTCCTGGGCGCTCGCACAGGCAAGGATCTCGTAGCCGCCCGCGATCTCGCCGGCGGCCGTCACCAGGCAGCTCGCCGCGCCGTCGCTGAACAGCGCGTAGCTCGCCATCCGGTCGTCCTCGTGCGCGGCGCTGTCGGTGGTGACCACCAGTACCCGCCGGTGGCGGCCGGCGCGGACGAACGCGGTCGCGGTGTCGATCGCGGCCAGCAGGTTGACGCAGCGGTTCATGTTCTGCCCGTAGAAGGGCACGTCGCCCAGGCCCGCCTCGGCCAGGAACGTCTCCATGAACGCGCCGTGCCCCTCCGAGAGTCCGGGCACGCGGGTGGAGCACAACACGACGGCGTCGGCATCGCTCGCGCCGGCGCGCAGCGTGGCCGCAGCGCTTTCCGCGGCCAGCTCGGCCAGGCCGCGCTCGGTCCGGCGCACGCTGCCCCAGCCCCACAGGTCGGGCGTCGGCGCCATCCTGAACTCCGTGGCACGCGCGGCCAGATTGGCGATGCTCGTGTGCGCGACCTCGAACTCGCCCAGCACGTAGCGCGGTTGGTGCAGGTAGGCGGCCACTGCGCTCACGCGTCCTCCTTTGCCGCGCCGGCCGGCGCGGACATCAACGTGTTCGCCTCGGCGTAGGGCACCGCCTCGCCGACGAAGGTGAACGTCCCGTGTTCGTACACCTCGCGCGCGGCACGCAGGAAACCGCCCAGCGCGGCCCGGGCGAACGCCGAGCCCAGGCTGATCCGCCGGGCGCCCAGCTTCTCCAACTCCGGGACGGACAATGCCGGTCCGACTCCCGCGAGCACGTTGACGGGCCGGTCGAGCACCGAGCACACGGTGCGGATCGCCTCGACGTCGGGCAGGCACGGCGCGTACAACACGTCGGCGCCCGCCGCCTCGTACGCCCGGAGCCGGGCGAGGGTGTCCGCGAAGTCGCGCCGGCCGTGCAGGAAGTTCTCCGCCCGTGCGGTCAGCGTGAACGGGAACGGCAGCGCCCGGGCCGCCGCCACTGCGGCCGTCACCCGCTCCACGGCAACCTCGATCGGCAGGATCGGGTCGCCCGGGTCGCCGGTGGCGTCCTCGATGGACGCGCCCACCAGGCCCGCGTCGGCGGCCAGACGGATCGTCTCGGCGATCTCCTCGCCCGAGGCGCCGTAGCAGCTCTCCAGGTCGGCGCTGACCGGGTGGGGCGTCGCGGCCACGATCGCGCGCGCGTTGTCCAGCGCCTGGCCACGATCCAGCAGGTTCACGCCATCGGAGTGGCCCAGCGCGAAGGCCAGTCCCGCGCTCGTGGTCGCCAGCGCGGTGAAGCCGAGCCCCGTCAGCAGGCGGGCGCTGCCCGCGTCCCACGCGTTCGCCACCACGAACGCTCCCGCGCTCTCGTGCGCCTCCTTGAAGGCGAGGCCCCTGCGGTACTGGTCAGCCGGGTCGAGCAGCATTGCCGTTCCTTCCGATGTGTCGACGCGCCGGTGTGTCGACGCGCTCATGTGGTCACGCGCTGAGAGAGGGTCGGATCACTGAGGGTCAGATCACTTCGACGTGCTGGTCGGCCCGAACGGCGCTCAGCAGCAGGTCGATCACCGCCGAGGGGCCCTTGTCGCGGAAGTGGAAGTGGCCGCCGTCGACCCAGTGGCACTCGGGCGGGCGCACACATTCCCCCTCCCACAACGCGACCTTGTCGGCGGACAGATAGGGGTCGTCCCGCCCGGCGATCACCGTGACGCCCACCGCCAGCGGTGCGGCGGCCGTGTACTCGTAGCCGGCGGCCATCCGGAAGTCGGCGATCACGCCGGGCAGCAGCAGGTCCAGGACCTCGTCCTGGGCCAGCACCTCCGGAGGCAGGCCCTCGAAGAACTCCAGCGCCTCGGCGAACTCGCGGCCCTCCAGGGCGGCGAGCCGGCACACCCGCTCCGAGGGCGCGAGCGAGGGGGCCGATACCCCGGAGACGAACAACCGGCGCAGCGCGGGTACATCGCGCAACCGCCGCGCGGTCTCGAACGCGACGAGGCTGCCCAGGCTGTGCCCGAACAGGTACATCGGCCGCGTGGCATCGGCGCCCGGCGCGCCGGTCCGGGCCCGGATCGCCGAGGCCGCGCCGTCCGCGAACTCCGCCAGTGTCGGGCGGGTCTCGCGGGCCCGGTGCGCGCGGCCGGGCGGGCACACCGCGACCAGTTCGGCCTCGTCGCCCAACTCCTCCTGCCAGGCCAGGAACGACCGCGAGTCGCCGCCGGCGTGCGCGAAGCAGTACACGAGCGGGGTGTGCGCGGCGGCGTCGTCGCGCGAGACGAACCAGCCGTCGCCGGTCACGGACACACTCACGAGATCACCTCCGACGACGCGGACCCGCCGAGTGTCGCGGACGCGCGCAGTGAGAACGAGTGGGTGCGGTTCAGCGCCGGATCGCCCGGCCGCACGTGCAGTTCGCCGAGGTCGGGCCGCAACACCACGGCCGCCACGGTGCGTTCGCGACGGATGTCGCCGTTGCCCTCGACCCGGATCGGCGCTCGCGACAGCAACGCGAAGTGTGCCTCGACGCCCGCCTCGGGCGGCAACTCGCCCACCCGGACCCGGCAGGCCTCCAGGCGCTGTCGGGAGAAGTTGCGGGCGAAGACGTTGAGTTCGTCGTGGGCGAGGAAGTCCGGGTGCAGGAAGTGGTTGGTGTGCATGCTCGTCGAGGACACGCTCACCCGCTGCTCGTCGTCCAGGATCTCCACCCACGCCGTCTTGCGGGCATCGCACAACACCAGGTTCCGCGAACTCGCGAGCTTGAGGGTGCGCAGGATCCGCACCGCCTCGTCCACGTCGGCGGCGCTGTCCAACAGGTGACGGATGGCCAGGTAGGGCGGCAGGCCCGGCCGCCATCTGCCACCCAGCACCAGGTTGAGCCCGACGGCCAGGCCGTCGCTGTTGATCCCGAGATACCCCAGGAGCCCACCGAAGCCGAGCACCAGGACCCGGCGGGGCGAGCCGGTCCGCGCGATGTCCAGGACACAGATCTGGTCGTCGAGGTCGCCGTTGAGGTCGACCGTCTGCGCCAGCACCGGACCGGCTGCGCCGGCGACGGCGTACGTCGTGCAGTCGCCCATGGTCGGGATGCGCTGGTATCCCATCACCTCGCGCCGGATCTGCAGCAGCAGCGCCTCGTCGGCATCGAGCCCCGCGCCCTCGGCCAGCCCGCGCAACTCCTCGGCCAGCAGGGGCGTCTGGCCCTCGATCTCGACCCGGTAGGCGTCCAGCACGGGCCGCAGCGTCGCCCACGACACCGGGGTCGTCCCGACCCGGTTCAACCGGGCCAGTCCGTCGTCGAGGAAGGCCCGCAGGCTCTCCGCGCGCTCGACGCCGTGCCGCCGCCCGCACGCGAAGGCGTCGCCCCGGGCCCGCACCACCGGCACCGCGAGGGTGTCGGTGGTCATGCCTGCCCCGTCGGCCGGGTCACCTTGGGCCCGGCGAGCAACTGCCCGCGCACCGAGGGCCATTCACCGCGCAGCACGCTGTAGTAGATCGCGTCGCGGCGCCGCCCGCCGGGCATCGGGTTGAAGCTGCGCAGCACTCCCTCCTCGGTGGCGCCGATGTTGCGCAGACCCGCGCGTGCCTGGAGGTTGAGCACATCGGTCTTGAACTCCACCCGCTCGGCGCCCAGTTGTTCGAACGCGTGCTCCAGCATGAGGAACTTCGCCCAGCGGTTGATGCCCCTGCCCCGGAACTCGGCGCCCAGCCACGACCAGCCGATCTCCAGCCGCCCGTCCGGCTCGGCGATGCTGCAGAAGCTCATGCTGCCCGCCGTGCGGTCCACCGACTTGTCGATCACGTTGTAGACGACCCGGCGACCGGCGGCCTGATCGGCCAGCGCCGCGTCGAAGAACGCGTCGAACTCGGCGTCGGTGGCGATCACCAGCACGAAGTAGCGCCAGATCTCGGGGTCCATCGCCTGTTTGCGGATCGCCTCGCGGTCCTCGGGGACGATCGGGCGCAGCAGGACGTGCTCGTTCTCCAGTGTCGTCGAAGCCGTCTGCACCCAGGTCATCTCAAGCCGCCTTTCCGGCGTGGCGCGACAGCGCCTCGGTCACATCGCGCAGCGTGCTCATGGCCGCGACGTCGGGTTCGGTGAAACAGGCCAGGTCCACCCCGGCATCGTCGCAGGCGGCCATCAGGAACAAGACCTTGTTCAGTGAAGTCAATCCGTACGTGCCGACCATGTCCTGGTCCGGGTCGAGGTCCTGGGGGGCGACGTCGGACTCCAACACCCGGGCCAGGTTCGTCCTGGCCACGGTCTCAATCTCGGACTGCATGGATGCCTCCCTCGGTGTCGTGGATCCGGGCACGGTAGGCGTCGAGAATGCGCCCGCGCCTGGGCTTGAGCTGAGAGGTGAGCAGTCCGTTCCCGACGCTGAATCGGGGACTGGCCACCACCACCGCGCGGATTTGCTCGTCGGGCCCGAACGCGGCGTTGGTACGGGCGAGTTGTGCGGCGACGGCGCGCTTCAGTTCGGGTCCGCCCACCCCCGCCGCCGGGGAGACCACGGCGACCAGCCGGGTCTGCGTCGGGCAGAACACCACACACTCCTCGATCGCGGGACTGGCCTTCATCCGTTCCTCCAGCGGCCGTACGACGACCTTGCGGCCGTTGTCGAGCACGATCACGTCGTCGGCGCGGCCGTGCACGTACAGGAATCCGTCCTCGTCCAGTCGGCCGATGTCGTTGGTCCGCACCGTGCCGTCGGGGGCGAACACCCGCTCGGACACCCCGGGCGGCGCCTGCTCGTAGCCCGTGCACACGGGGTGGTCGGCGCGTACGTGAATCACTCCTTCGGCGTCCAGGATCACCCGTTTGCCCGGCAGGACACGCCCGACGCTGCCCCGCCGATGCGCGCCGGGATGGTTCTTGGTGACGATGCACGTCTCGTTGAGGCCGTAGCCCTCGAAGATCGGCAGTCCCGCGTCCTCGAAGAAGGCCAGCGTGCCGGTCGAGGCCGGCGCCGAACCGGTCCACAGGTAGCGGATGCGGTCGCCGAACAACCGTCGCGCGCCGTCGCGGCGCGCGGTCGCCTCGTCCGTGTCGGTGCCCGCGCCGCGCATCCGCGCCTCGATGTGCTTCCTGGCCGTCTCGAAGAACCCCGGCACGCCCATCACCACCGTCGGCCGGATCGCACGCAGCGCCGGGAACGCGGCCTCGTAGGTGCAGATCGTGACGTCGTGGCCCCAACGCAGCGCGGAATACGTCCAGTAGCGCTGCTGGAGCACCGACAGCGGCAGGAACACGAGCAGGTTGTCGCCGTCGCCGTGCGCGAACATCTCCTGGACCGCGCGCAGATCGTCGTCGATGCTGCCGACCGACGCGGTGAGCGTCTTGGGCTCGCCCGTGCTGCCCGAGGTGAGCTTCAGCGACAACACGTCGTCGGGCGTGTAGACGATCGGTTCCAGGACGCGACCGTCGTCCGGCAGGGCCGACGCGACCTCGATCTCGGTGAGCGCCCTGCTGCCGGGGGCCTGCGGTTGCCCGTCGGTGAACAGCACGGCCAGTCGGTAGCGTTCGCGCAGTCCGGTGTCGGTGTCGAACTTGGCGGGGTCGAAGCCCACCGTCACCGCGCCCAGGCGGATCGCCGCGAGATCGAGCAGTACCCATCCGAGGCCGTTCGCGGCCAGGATGCCGATCCGGTCGCCCCGCTCGAAGCCCAGGTCGCGCAACCACAGGGCGAGGCGCCCGGCACGCGTGTGCAGTTCGGTCAGCTCCATGGTCCGAGTCCCGCCGAGCCGGAAGAAAGAGATGTGCCCGCCGGGGGAGGGGGCCCGGGAGACGATGTGGTTGATCACCGAATCGCTCACGGCGTGCTCGCCCCCGCCCCGGCGCGCTCGGCCAGGCCGCGTTCGACGTGCGCGGCCATGGTGCGGATCGTGTCCACCTCCGGCAGGCGGTCCAGCGTGATGGTCAGACCGAAGCGTTTGCGCACCCCGGCCAGGATGCGCGCGGCCACCAGCGAGTCGCCGCCCAGGTCGTACAACGGGCGGGTGACGTCCAGGTCGGTGTCCGCGACGCGCAGCGGCTTGGCCCACAACCCGGCGACCACCAGCTCCAGTTCCGAATCGGCGGCGGTGGGCGCGGCCGACGCCGGCGCGACCGCCTCGGCGGCGGCCGCGAGCCGGGCCCGGTCGACCTTGCCGTTGCGGGTCAACGGCAGCGCGGCGTGCCAGTACACGGCGGCCGGAATCATGTACTGCGGCAAATGCTCGCGCAGCGCGGCGCGTACCGCGTCCACATCCGGGCGCTCGTCGCCGGCCGGGACCAGATGGGCGACCAGCCGGTCGCCCCGCGCGCCGGACTGCCGGGAGACCACCGCGCGTTCCACGGCGGGCAGCGCAACCAGTCGGGTCTCCACCTCGCCGGCCTCGATACGATAGCCGTTCACCTTGATCTGGAAGTCGCCACGGCCGAGGATGTCGATCTCGCCGTCCGGCAGATAGCGGCCCAAATCCCCGGTCCGGTAGAGGCGTTCGCCGCGCTCCGGGTCGAGCACGAAGCGCTCGGCGGTCAGCTCCGGGTCGTCCCAGTAGCCCCGCGCCAGACCCACCCCGGCCGCCCAGATCTCGCCGGTGACCCCGTCGGGCACGTCGCACCCGAACTCGTCGAGCAGATACGCCCGGTTGTTCGCGTTGGGTCGGCCGTACGGGATGCTGCGCGAGCCGTCCTCGTCCGGGCCGATCGGGTGCGACACATTCCAGATCGTGGTCTCCGTCGGCCCGCCCAGCGAGACGATCCGCGCGTCCGGCACGAGTTTGCGCAACTCCTGCGGCAACGTCGGCGGAATACGGTCGCCGCTCATCATCACCAGGCGCAGCGTGTCCAGCGCATCCGTGCCCTCTGCCGCCTGGTCGCGCAGCAGCGACACGATCGCCGGCACCGAGTTCCACACGCTCACCCGCGCCCGGCCGCACAACGACAACCAGTGCGCGGGATCGGCCGCGCGGTCCGCGTCCGGCAACACCACGGCCGCCCCGGCGCACAGGGCGCCGAAGACGTCGTAGACGGACAGGTCGAAGTTGAAGGCGCTGATCCCGAAGAAGCGGTCCGCCGGTCCTATGCCGAAGCGCGCGTTGCAGTCGGCGACCACGTTGGCCACACTCCCGCGAGCGACCATGACCCCCTTGGGCTCGCCGGTGGTCCCCGACGTGTACAGCACATACGCCAGATGGTCGTCGTTCGCCGCGCCGGGCACCGGACGCGGATCGGGCACCGGCCCCGGCGGCAGCGGCCGGCCGGCGTCGAGCACCAGGACCTCGCGTCCCGCCTCGGCGCCCGCCTCCCCGTCGTTGGTCAACACCACCCGCGCCCGGCCGTTGTCCAGCATGTACGCGCGCCGCGCCGGCGGGAGCGTGGCATCGACCGGCAGGTACGCGGCCCCGGCGAGCAGCGTCGCGACAATGCCGACGACCTGCTCGGGCCCACGATGCATCACCAGCCCGACCAACTCGTCCGGGCCCACGTCGTGGGCGCGCAACCAGGCGGCGGCGTGCGCGGCGTGCCCGTACACCTGTGCGTAGCTCAGCCAGGCGCCCGCGGTCAGCACCGCGGGCGCGTCCGGCGCGCGCTCCACGTGCGCCAGGAACGCGTCGATCAACATGCCCGGCGCGGGCGGCGGCGTCGCCGTCGCGTTGGCTGCCCGGCGGCGCTCGCGCTGCGCCTCGGGCAGCAGGTCGAACGTCCGTGCCGACCACGACTCCTCGGCGAGCAGAGCCTCCAGGAGGTGCTGGTAGCCCGATACCAGGTCCGGCACCAGGCCGTCCGGGAACAGTGCGTCGACGCTGTCGAACTGCACCACCACGCCGCCGTGTTGCTCGAACGTGGAGACGTCGAGCCACACCTGCGGGGTCTGACTGGAGGTGTACACCTCCGGCCCGAACAGCTCCAGGGCCGAGCCGTCGACGTCGGCGTGCGCGTAACCGAGAGCGCTGTTGAACGTGTACGCCATCGGCCCGCGCGCCGCGCCGTCGCCGCGCCGGGTGGCCTCGCGCAACACCTCGATGCCGGTGAAGTGCCGGTTGTCCAACCCTCGGCGCAGCCCGGCCTGCAACGCGCGGGCCCGCTCGACGAAGGGCAGGCGCCGGGCCACCTCGATCTCAACGAGCATCGTCTCGCAGAAGTTGCCGACGGCCTCGAAGATGCGCGGGTGGATCGGCGGACGGTTCGCCACCGTGGTGTTGATCGTGAACCGTGAACCGGCGCCCCAGGCCGCGAGGGTGTCCGCGTAGACCGCGAACAGCACTGCGGAGGGGGTGAGTCCGGCCGCCGCCGCGCGAGCCTTGAGCGCGGTCCACCGCGGCTCGCTCAGCCGGGCGAAGCGCGCCGAGAAGCGTGGTGCCACGATCGAGGAGGGGCTGGTACGCAGGGGCAGGTCCGGGGCGGGCGCGAGGTCGTCGAGGCGGTCCATCCAGTACGCGCGGGCCCGCTTCGCCGGGGCCCGGGTGCGCGCGGCCTCCACGGCAGCTACGTACGCCTCGAAGGACGCCTCCTCCGTCGGGACCTCGGCCGTACCCTCCGTCGTGTCGTAGGCCCGGCGCCAGTCGCGGAAGAACAGGAACATGCCGATCGCGTCCATGACCAGGCCGTCGTGGTCGACGTGCAGCACCATCCGGTCGTCCGCGAGGACGGTGACATCGACCGCCACGAGCGGCGCGCGGTCGGCCGGCAGGATGCGGTGCGAGCGCGACGCGCGTTCGGCGCGCAGGTGTTCGTGCCGGGTCGCCTCGGACGCGACGCGCAGGTCCATGCGCCCGATACGCACCTCGACCTCGGCCTCCCGCACCTGGCGGCCGTCGGGGGTGAAGCGGGTGCGCAACGCGTCGTGGCGCGCCACCACCGCGCGCAGCGCGGCCTCCAGGCGGTCGAGGTCCCAGGCGCCCTCGATCTCGTGGTAGACGTGGCTGGCCACGTTGCCCATCTCGACGTGCTCGCCCCGCCCGACCAGGTAGCTGCGTTGCAGGTCGGTCAGCGCGAAGCCGTCCGGCGGGTCCAGATGGGCGACCAGGGCCGCCTTGTGCTCCTTGATCAGGCGCAGCAGTTCGGCATCCATACGCTCCCGAGGGCCCTGCAGGCGCAGATCGGCTCCGGCGGCCGAGATGGTCAGCCCCCTGGCCTCGATCTCGCGGAGAATCCCGAGGTGGTTCACGCCGGCACCCCCGCGCGTGCTGCGACGTCGTCCGGGTCCAGTCCCTCGGCGATCAGCGCGCTCAGTTCGGCGACGGTGCGGGCGCCGAGCAGTTCCTCGATCGGGACGTCGGCGTCGACCTGCTCGGTGAGTTGGTACTGCAGGGCGATCGCCTGGAGCGATGCCATCCCCAGCTGGATCAGCGAGCGGTCGTGCACGGGCTCGTCGGCGGGCAGTCGCAGGAGATCGCGCACCAGCGCGCTGAACCACGGGAGCAGCGGCGGGTCCGATCGGTCGGCGGCCGGTGCCGAGGGTTGCGCGTCGGCCGTCCCGGGGACGGCGAAGAACTCCCGGCCGGCAAGGTCGACGACGGTCCCGGCCGGTACCAGGTCGACCCGGGCGGGCCAGCGGGTGGGCGCGGGGATGCCGAGCGCGGCGGACAGGCGCTCCGCGAACCGGGGCATCACCGGGGCGCCGCACGTGGCGAGCAGTCGGGCGGCGGCCAGTTCGAGGGCGATCCCCGTACGCGCTTCGTCCTTGAAGTCGGCCACGTCGGCGGCGGGGGCCTGGAGACGCACGAAGGCGGTGACATCGGTGACGATGCCATCCAGCAGTTCGGCCGCACGGTTGAGCGAGAAGCCGTCCTGCCCCAGCGCGCCGGTCAGCGCCGACCGGCGCGCCTCCAACCGGGCCAGGAAGGCTGCGTGTTCGGGCCGCCAGACGCCGGCGTCGGGCGCCACGCCGGCGTATCGCTCGGCGACGCGCTCGCCCAGGTCGTGCAGCCATCTCTGCCAGGTGCCGACGAGGGTGTCCCGGACGTAGGTCTCGTACGCGTCGGGGGAGAAGCCGGTGCGCCGGCCCTCGGGGCGGGTCAGCGCGAGGTAGAAGCGGATCGCGTCGACCGTGCGGGGGTTCAGCACGTCCTTGCCCCAGATCGCGTGGCCGCGGCTGGTGGAGAACTTGCTGTCCTCCAGGAGGTAGAACTCGTTGATGTGGTAGTCGATGTCCGGCTGCCAGCGCGGATGCGCGACCCGGTACAGCGCCGGGATGAACATGGGGTGGAAGAAGCTGCCGTCCGAGCCCAGGAAGTGCACGATCTTCCAGTCGGGCGAGGGGGCGTCCGCGGCCCAGTCGCGGCCCAGGTCGCGGCCGAGTTCGCCGATGCCGTACAGGATGCTGAAGGCGTAGTCCAGCCACGACCAGATCACCTGGCCCGGTACATCGCTCTCGGCGGGGGTGATGCCCCACTCGGCCACGTGCGTGACCGGGATGTGCAACTGATCGCGCCGACCCAGGCGTTCGGCCAGCTCCTTGACCGCCGCCGGGACCCGGCCGAGCCGGTGGTGGTCGGTGACCACCTTCCCGAACTCGTGCAGCGGGAAGGTGTAGCGCACCAGCGCCCGCTCGTGCGGCGGCGCGTCGCACGCCGCCGAGCGCGGCTCGATCAGGTCGGTGCACACGTTGGGTTCCAGGCACGTCTCGCAGATGTTGCCCCCGCTGTCGCCGTCGCACGTGGGGCAGCGGCCGGACACCCCCGACTCGTACAGGTATTCGCCGGTGTCGGCGGCGAACAGCGCGGCGCTCTCGCGCGGTGCCACGGTTCCCGACGCGGTCAGTCGGGAGAAGAACGCCCGCAGCGCGGCCGGATAGGCGTCGTCGCGGCTGGTCGCGGTGTACTGGTGGACGTCGATGTCCATCAGCTTCAGCGTGGCCAGGATCTCGGCGCTGTAGTGCGCGGCGGTCTGCGCCGGGGTGCGGCCCTCCCGACGGGCGGCGGCCACCACGTAGTTCTGGTAGTCGTCGCTGCCGGTGATGTGCCACGCGTCGGCGCCGAGCATGCGCTGGTGGCGGACGAACACGTCGGCGCCGAAGAACGGCCCCGACAGGTGCCCCAGATGCAGGTCGCCGTTGGGTGTGGGCGCGGAGGAGAAGACGAACACCGGACGGGTGCCGAATCCGCGGTGCCCGGTGTCGTGGGCGGCGTTCATCGCCCGTTCGCCGTCGCGCCAGTACAGGCTGACGAACAGCAGGTCGGTGTCTCCCGTGTTCTCCACGGAGTGGGTCTCGAACGGTTCGAACTGGACCACGGTGGAGGCGGATACCGGATGGCGCTCGGCGTCCACGGTCAACTCCCCGGTGCCGGAGACGAACACCCATGTCTCCGTCTCGTCGTGCTGGTGGGCCTCCGAGCGTGCGCCGGGGGCGACGCCGACCCAGGTCGCGCCGACACCCAGCCGCGTCGCGGAGCCCGCCTCCACGGCGGCCACGGCGACGCCGTCGGCGGCGTGGGGGGCGTCGGGGCGGTAGGTGCTGATCTTCACGACGGCTCCTTCACTTCGATCACGCGTGCGCAGGAATCGAGGACAGGTCCAGCAGATCCGCGGCCTCCGCCGCGATCGCCGGGGCGAGCCGATATCCGGACCCGTTGGCGGCGCCGGCGAAGACGACGCTTCCGCCGCCCAGCGCCCGCACCTGCGGTTCGCCGGTGGGGCTGTACGCGTCGCAGAACACCCGTCCCGAAATGCGGTGTTCGGCCAACGCGGGGGCGTGGCGGCGCAGGCTCGCGCGCGCCTGGTCGACGTCGTCGGCGGACAGGCCGCCGGCCAGGTCGTCGGGATCGACGTCCCAGGTCGTACAGGTGTAGCTGAACAGCCAGTGCCCCGAGGCGTGCAGCGGCAGCAGGAAGGCGTCCTCGTCGTGGAAGACGACGGCCCGGTCGGTGCGGGTCGGGACTCGCTCGACGTGCAGGGCGACGATCTTCTTGACGCGGGCGCCCAGCGGGGCCAACAACTCGCGCCAGGCCGGTTCGGCGAGCCAGGGTCCCGGGGCCAACACGACCCGATCGGCGGTCACCGTCTCGCCGGTGCCGAGGGCGAGTTCGACACCGCCCGGGCCCGGCTCCGCGTGGCCGACGGCGCGCAGCGTGTCCACGTGCACACCCTCGCGCAGGGTCACCCGTGCCCGCAGTTCCCGGGTGAGGTCGTGCACCAGCGTGTATACGTCGGCGTACTGGGCACCCCGACAGTCCCAGACCCGCGCATGGTCGGGAAGTCGCAGGTCGGGCGGGCCGGTTCGGTCTTCGGGAGGGTCGACGGGGGTCAACTCGGCGCTGTCGAGGTAGATCTCGCGCACGCGTGCGGCGTTCGCGGGGGAGGCGACCACCGACATCGGCACCGCGTGAATCGGCAACTCGGGCTCGTCGTTTTTGAGTTCCGCGTAGTACCGCTGGCTGTACGCCGTCATCCGCCGCACCCGCTCCGTCGCGCCGCGCGGACAGTGCAGTCCGGCCGACCGCCGGCTCGCACCGGCACCGACGGTGTCCCGGTCCAAGAGCAGGACGGACGCCTCCGGCGCGCGGGCGAGGATCTCCCGGGCGACCAGGCAGCCGACGATTCCGGCGCCGACGACCGCCACATCGGTGTGTTCCCGGCTCACAGGGCGTCCAGGTCGTCGACGGGCGGTTTGGCGGACCACTCCACGAACGACGGCAATTGTTCGTCGGAGCCCACCCCCAGAAGCCGGTCGAGGATGCGCCGGCTGCGCCAAGCGGTCAGGCTCAGATTGGGATCGGCGAGGCCGCGCTGACCGCGTGCCGCGTTCTGCATGAAGATGAGGCGATCGCGAGGGCCGTCCCATTGCACGGCGAAATCCCGGTCGATGCGATACTCGTCGCCCTCGCGTTCCAGGCGGCTTTCGATCGGCGCGAGGAATTCGGTCGACGCCGGACGGAATCCGGTGGCCCACACGATGGTGTCCACATCCACGTACTCGACCACACCCGGCCGGTCGTTGTGGCCCATCTCGATGGTCCACCCGCCGGACTCGTTCCCGCTCACGTCGGTGACCCCACGATTGGGCAGCAGCGCCAGCAGATCCTGCGTGCCCTCGATGAAGCGGTGCTCGTAGCAGCGCTGGTAGATCTCCCGCAACGTCGACTCGGAGATGCCGTCGCTGCTCAGCACATGACGACGGTTGAGCGACTCGCGGACCGCCCGGTCCACCCCGGCGAAATACTCCGAATAGCTCGGCGTGTAGTACTCGTTCGTGAACGGCGAGTCGTCGATGGGAAAGTAGTTCCCGCGCCGCGAGATCCAGGTCACGCGCCGGGGTAATTCCTGCGGCGCGCGGGATATCAGATTCAAGAACGCCTCGGCCCCGGACTGGCCGCCACCGACCACGGCGACCCGTTTTCCGGCGAGTCCGGGGCGTGTTCCGTCGATGAAGTCGCTGACGTGGAACTGGGTGTCGCCGAGTTTGTCCCTGGCATGCTCGGGAACCCAGGATGTGGTACCGACTCCGACGCAGATATTCTCCGCCGTCACGGTACGCCGACCGGTGTGCACGACGAACGTGTCACGCACGTCGTCGAACTCCACGGCAACCACTTTTTCGCCGAAGACGATGTTCTCGTTGCGTCGGCTCGCCCACTCCAGATAGTTCCGGAATTCCCGGCGGGGAACCGCGTCGTACCGGGCGTTGATGAAGTGGTAGATCTTGCCCTGCTCGTGCAGATACGAGAGGAAGGAGAACCCGTTGGTCGGGTCGGAGAGGATGACGAGATCCTTGAGCAGCGACACCTGTAACGACGCGCCGGGGATCTGTTGATTGTCGTGCCAACCGAACCGCTCCTTCTGGTCGAGAAAGAGGTTCGGCGTCTCCGCGCGCCCGTGCAGCAGTGACGCCAGGCTCAGGTTGGCGGGACCGACTCCGATGCCGACACAGCGGTACTGCGCCGACTGGGGCTCGATGTTTCCCGAAACACGGTTTTCGACTGGTTTCCCCACGGCTCGACGACACTCCCAGCACTCGCGCAGGACTGGTCATCCGGCGAAATCCCCGTTGGACGCGCGTAACACGCGTGACGGCCGGGGACAGCCCCGGGCGTCGGGAACGGCACGCACGGAGCTTCACGACGGATGCTTCTCGGAGGGGTGGCCGCCGGGCACCGCGGTGGTCGAACGATGGTCCGCGGCGCGCGTCGGGCGGTGACAAGTGGTCGGATGGTGCGCACGAGATTCCCTGCCGGCCTGTTCTCGAATTTCGAGAATCGGCGGTCGGGATGCGGAGGCCGGGCCCCGGCTCGTCCGGTCGAGTCGATGCCGATGTCGACCGGAGGAGAGGGCGTCGGCTTCGCGGGGAAGCTTCGGAATGGCTAGGGTTCAGCTATTCATTTCGATTTCACCAAAGGTTCGGGTCATCAAATTTTCCCGTGCGACTTCGCGCGGACTGATGACCGGGATTGACTGTATAGCAGGCCGGTCGGCTTGGCTAGTGTGTCGCGGCGAATCCGGCGGAAGATCGATTACCTGTCGATCGGGGAAAACGCGAAGATCGTATTCCGGTTCCCCAATCTGTGACAACTGCCGAGATGGTATTGATCGGCTTGTTTGCCATGGATATCGGCGGGTGTATGCGCAGGTCGGGCCATGGGTGGGCGAATTTGATCATCGCCGGCCGACAGGATCGATGAAGATCGATGCGCGCATTTTTGGCGACGGCATATCGTCGCGGTTCCCGAGGAAGGGGAGTCCTCGATTTCGGGATCGTCCGGGTGCCGGCTCGGCCGGGACGGACGCATGAATGTGGTCCGGGCGCTCGTCGAGCCGACGATGCCGCCGTGCTCGGTGCGCGTGGATCAGGTGCGTACGGCCGTCGCCGTCGTGGCGGTGTGCCGCGCGGCGTGCTCCGGGCGCGGCCGGCTCATCACGCGGGCGAGGTACCGGCCCAGGGACAACAGCGCCCAGAGCGGTACCCCGAGGAGGGTGAGGGCGAGGAACAGGCCGCCGATGAGGAACATGAATCGGAAGTATGCCGGACGAGATGGGGCACGTCACCCTCTTCGGGTCGATCGACTCGGCTCCGCCCCGGGACCGACGCCCTCCCCGATCCCGACGGATCGTCCGGAGGAGCGATTTCCGGCCTGCCGGCAGATCCCGCCCGTCGGCGCCGGGCCCGCCGTCGCCGACCGGGAAACGGGGCCGGGCGCGGTCGGACAACGGGGCCGGGCGCGGTCGGACAAGTGTCCGGAATTCGGCTGCCGTCCCCAGGAATTCCCGCCAATGATGAGATCTGTCGGCGGGTATGTGGGCCTCTCCGCCCGTGATCGATTCGCCGACCCACCCCTCACCGAAAGCATACGGAAGGGAGATTGCGATGGAATTGCGCGGCGGTACGGAACTCCACATCGAATCGGCCGACGAGGACGAATCGTTCGACATTCTCGTGGGTGACCTGGAGTTCGAACTCGTGGACGACCGGCTCCGTCCTCCGACGAGCTGTACCCACTACGGGTACTGCCCGGCCTGAGGCTGAGCCCGCACGTCGGATGCCGTGCCCGAGGGTGCGGCATCCGGCGTGTTCCGGCGCATCCGACGCCCGGATTCGCACATCCCGAGCCCGGCCCGAGTCCGGCCCGAGTCCGGCCCGAATTCCGCTCGAGCCCAGCCCCGTCACGGAAGGACGATTCGTCTTGGCCACCACGCTGCCGGTTCCCGTGCTCGACCGGCTGATCCGGCATGTACGGGAGGGCGGCGCCCAGGAGGTGTTCCCGCCCGTCGTCACCGACGGACCGGCCGAAACCCTGGTGCCCGACGGCGCGTTGGGCGGCGAGGGGGACGCCGACCAGGTGACCGCGCTGCTCGCCGAGGACCGGTTCGCCCCCTTCCGGCGCGCGATGGAGCGACTCGACGCCTGGAGCGTCCGCGCCGCCGCCGGCATCGGCGCCGACCTCCTGGCGCCCGGCGTACTCGACCCGGTCGACTCCGCGCTGTTCGGCCCCACGCTGAGCGCGATCTTCACCGCCTGCCACCACTCCCCGGCGTCGGTGGCCGAACGCCTGGCGGAGCTGCGCGTCACCCAACTCCAGTCCGCGCTCGACCTGTTCCTCGTCCGCATGGGCACCGACCTGGGTGCACCGAACCGGCCGCGAGATCCGCGCCTGGCCGGTCCCGTGGTCGAACTGCGCGCGCACGGAGCGGAAACCCACAACGGCGGACTGCGGGTGCTACGACTGGCGTTCGCGGGCGGCGGCGCGCTCGCGTACAAACCGCGACCGGCGAACGGGGAAGCCCTGTTCCTGGCCGACGGCACGATCGGAGACGACCGGCAACCCGCGGAACCGGGCGGCCTGTTCGAGCGGATCAACGCACTGCCGGAAGCCGCCGGACCGGTGCGACTGCCGACCCTGGCCACCTGGACCGGTAGCGGTCCCGGCGCGCGCGGCTACAGCTGGCACGAGTGGATCGAAGCACCGGCCGAGCAGGGTCCCGTCCGCGTCGACGGCTCCACCACGATGACCGGCACGGTCCTCACCCCCGAACAGGCGCGCCGCTTTTGGCATCGGGCCGGCAACCTCGCCGCGACCTGTGTCGCCTTCGGCATCTCCGACCTGATCGGCGGCAACGTCCCGGCCGGAGCGCGCCCGCACCGGGCGCACGACGAACCCATGCTGTACCCGGTGGACCTGGAGTGCTACTTCACCGGATCGAGCGGACTGCGCGCCACCGGCCTCCTGAGCCCGGCCCCGTCGCCCGCCGAGGCCACCGCCGACGACTTCGAATACCCGCCCGGCCTGGAGGACACCGCCGACTGGCGGGCCCTCGAGGGTGGCGCGCTGGTCTGGCGACGCTCGGCCGACGGGACGCTGCGACTGCTGCCCATGGACCGCCCGCCGACCCGAACGGTGGTCCCCTCCGCCGTCGCGGATACCGAGGGCGGGTTCGGCCGCGCGCCCCACCTCCTGTCGATGCTGCGCGGCATGTTCGACGCCTGGACGCTGCTGTGCCGGCACCGCGAGGCGGTGCGGCGCGAACTGGAACCCCGGGCGCGCCGGGCGTACATCCGCATCGTGCCACGCCCGACCGCCGACTACGCCCGGGCCATCGACGCCCGACTGCGCGGCACCACCGCGGAATGCTACCCGGACGGCGAACCGTTCGGCGTCGACGAGAAGGCGCAGCTGAGCCGCTGGGACGTGCCCTACTACTTCTGTGCGGCGGCCTCGGCCGACGGCGACCCGGCCGCCCCCGGCGCACCGCTGCTCACCATGGCCCCGGCGCCGGAACCCTTCCTGGCCACGCCCGTTCCGCTCCGGGAGAGCCCCGAGGCGGAGGTCCCCGATTTCCCCACTGCCGGACTGCACCGCTACGCCGACCCCACCCTGGCCGCGCTCGGCCCGGCCCTGCGCGACGCGGTGGTCGGTGTGGTCGAGCAACTGCCGGACACCCGAGCCCTGATGGACCCCGCACTGGGGGTGACGCTGCGCTGGTCCGAGGGCGGCGCCGAAGGCCGGGTCGACTTCGACTGGCCGCGGGCGAGCCGGCGGATCGGCTACGAGTGGGCCGGCGGCACACTGCGCATCCACCTGGTCAAGCTCGACACCCCCACGGAGGCGTCGTGAGCGGCACGGCGACCGGAAGGGCCGGAACGACCGGGCTGCCGGCCCCTACCGGCGGGTCGACCGACGAGCGGACCGGGGCCGACTGGCGCGATGTCTGCGCCCGCGCCTGGGATCGCGAACCGGCGCGCGTATCGCACGTCGTGCCCCCGATCGACGCGGTCACCGCCTTCCGTACCGCGACCGCGATGAGCGGCCCGTTCCGCGCCGGAGCGCGCCCCCGATCGGTCTCGGCCGTGCGCTTCTTCACCGTCGACGGCCGACTCGCTGCCCCCGGCGCCCTGTTGCCCACCGAGGACGACTACGACCTCGATCGTTACGCGGACCGGCTCGACGACGAACTCGACGGCAAGGGCTGGCTGCTGACGATCCGGCACCCCTTCGTCCTGGACTTTCCCCGCTGGGCGCGAGCCCGGGACGCGCTGGCCGGACTGTGGTCCGGGATCGGGTGGCCGGCACTGCCGCTCACGTCGGAGCTCTGCTTCGGCCACGACTTCCGCACCCCACCACCCGCGCCCGGGACGGACGTGCTGACCTGGGTACTCGCCGGCACCCATCGGCGCGACGCCGGCGCGGGCGACGTGCTGTACCACCCGGCGGCGGCCGTGGAGCCGGACGGGGGCGAGGAGTTCTCCGATCGGGCCGCCGTGTTGCGGATCACCGTGCCCACCGATCCGACCACCGCGCTCCCGGCCGTACGCGGCGTGCTCCAGGACCTGATCCGCCGGGACCCGGTGGCCGCCCAACCGATGCCGTACCTGCCCTATCCGCCGCCGGAGAACGCGGACGGCTCGACGCCGCCGATCGCCGAGTTCGCCGAGGTCGCGCGGGTGCTCGGCCGGGTGGCGGGCGACCCGGACGGGGAGTTGACCCGCACGGTGCGCCGCCGCTGGGCCGCCCGGCGCACGGCGGCCGGCCTCGAACCGGTACCCGAACCCCGCTCCGCCACCGCGCCCGGACCCGGCATCGAACCGGCCATCGACGCCCACTCCCGATTCCGGCTCGTCGCCGAGGTCCTGCGGGTGCCCGAGGGCCCCGCGGCCGAAGTATGGGCGGTCAACGGCCTGTTGCTCCCGGTACGCGGCGCACTGGCCCCGCGCGTCCTGGCCGCACTGGACCGGCGGCGCACCAGCGACCTCGCCGAGGTGTGCGCCGACGTGGGCGTGACCGGGCACACCACCCGTGAGGAAGGCGTCCTGACCCTGCTGCGCGTGCTGTACCGGGTGCGCGCCATCGAATCGGCGGCCGAGGCGGACACGACCGAAACGACGGACACGACCGAAGCGACGGCGGGGGAACCGACATGACCGACCGCACCGGTGGCGTCGACGTCATCGACGGCCTCGACTGGGACCTGATCGCCGACCGCTACTGGGACCGCCGTCCGGTCCTGATCCGCCTCCCGGGCGGCCCGTCGGCCCACCCCTTCCGCCCGGACGACGTGTTCGGCTCCGCCGTGGCCGCCACCGCTGCCAACGCCGCCGGGGAGATCCCCAAACACGTGCGCTTCGCCGTCGACCGTGACCTCAAGTCCCGCCCCGACGGCTGGTTGCCGCTCGCCGAGGACGACTCGCTCGACGGCTACGCCACGCGCCTCGCCGAACGCCTCGACGGCCGCCGGTACTCGCTGACCGTGCAGGCGTTCCACGCCTTCAACCACCCGCTGTGGCGCCGCGAACGGGCTTTCTACGACGGCGCCTTCCGCCGCTTCGGGCTGCCGCTGAGCAGCGCCATCACCACGATGTTCCACGGCAACTACGAGCACACCCAGATCGGCGCGCACAAGGACCGGTTCGCGTCGTTCATGTTCGCCCTCCAGGGCCGCAAGGTGATGCGCTTCTGGCCGGAGCGGCCGTGGACGGAGGCGGTCACCTCGGTGCTGGACTACGAGCGTTACCTGCCGGGTTCGTTCGCGGTCGAGGTGCACGCAGGCGAGATGCTCTACTGGCCGTCGAGCCACTACCACGTCGGGGAAAGCGCGCTCGACGACACCCCCGCGACGAGTGTGAATGTCGGCCTGCCCCGCGAATTCACCCGCGTCGCCTTCGAGGTGGCGGAGTATCTGACCGACCCCACCCCCGAGTCCATGCTCAGCGAGGAGATGGAGACGGCCGGGCTGCCGCCGCTCGCGGGACCGTCCTGGGCGCCACCCGACCAGGACGAAAGGCCGCTGTCGGCAGATGTGTTACCCGCCGCGCTCGACCAGGCGGTGGACTTCTTCCGCTCCGGCGCGAACGAGGAGGCGGCCCGCGAGTGGGTGGCGACGTTGTCGCTGCGCCGCTGGACGGCCGGCGGCTTCTTCCCCGCGCCGCCGCCCGCGCCGCACCGGTCGCTGACCGACGAGGTCGCCGTCGGGCTGCCCGCCGACGAGCCGGTGCGTTGGCAGGACATCGGCGCGGTACGGATCGTCGCCGCGTGCGGGCACACCACGCGCACGCCCCTGCCCGCCGAGGCCGTTGCCCGCCTGCTCGCCGCGCTGCGCGCGCCCGCACGGGACCAGCGGGTCGGCTCGCTGCTCGACGAACTGCCCTCACCCGCCCGGGAGGACGGCCGACGCCTCCTGGAGGACCTGACCGGCTTCCACGCCCTCACCGTCACGGGGGATTGAGCCCGCGGATCGGCCCGCCGGCCCCACCGACCCGGCCGGCCTCCGTCGTCTTCGCCTCCGCCAAGGCGGGCAACCGCACCTCGACCACCGTCCCCCCACCGGGCGCCGGCCCGATCGTGATCGTGCCGTGGTGCATCTCCACGATCGCCGCGACGATGGACAACCCCAGACCGCTGCCGCCCTGGGTGCGACTGCGGCTCTTGTCGGCCCGATGGAACCGGTCGAAGACGTGCGGCAGATCGGCGGCCGGGATGCCCGGGCCGCGGTCGCGGACGGTCAGCACCGCCTCGCCGCCGGCGGCGCGCAGTTCGACCTCGGCCGGGGTATGCACGGGCGTATGCATCCGGACGTTGCCGAGCAGGTTGGCCGCCAACTGCCGCAGCCGGTCCTCGTCCCCGAGCACGCTCACCCGATCCCCGACCGGCAGGCCGGCCCAGGTCAGTGGTCGGTCGGGCTCGATTGCGGCGGCGTCGCGGCAGGAGTCGGCGACCACCCGGGTCAGGTCGACCGGTTCCAGGTCGGTGTCCTGTTCCTCGTCCAGGCGCGCGAGCAGGAGCAGCGCCTCGACCAGGCCGTTCATCCGGCGTATCTCGGCGCGCATCCGGCTCACCGCGTCGTCCACCGCGGCCCGGTCGGGCAGCGCGCCGCGCTGGTACAACTCGGCGTATCCGCCGATGGATTGCAGTGGATTGCGCAGTTCGTGCGAGGCGTCGGCGACGAATCGGCGCAACCGTTCCCGGGAGGCGTCCCGCGCGTCCAGCGCGGCCTGGATCCCGTCGAGCATCCGGTCGAGCGCGATGGCCAGTCGGCCGACCTCGGTGCGCGGGCCGATCAGCGGATCGTGCACGCGCTGTGCGTAGTCGCCGGCGGCAATCGTGTCGGCGACTCGGGCGGCGCGCTCCAGCGGCCGCAACTCCCGCCGCACGAACAGCGCGGCGAGCAGGGCCAGGGTCGGCAGCGCGATGCCGACGGTGGCCAGCACGACGTAGAGCGCGTGGTCGGCCGCCGCCTCGGTCTCGCGCACGCTCAGTGCGATCAGGGCGGTGCGCCCGTCGGTCAACGCCTGTACCCGCACCCGGAAGCTCTCCCGCGACCCCGGTTGCGCCGAGCCGGTGGTGAACGTGGCGCCGCTCGCGGGCAGCGGACCGGTCAACCTCGGTCCCGGGCCCTGGGGTTGCCGGTGCACGACGGCGAGCGCGACGTACAGGCCGCCCGGGTACTCCAGCCACACGCCCGGATCCAGGCTCATCGGCGCGTTGCTGCGCTCGCGGGTGTCCAGCGCGCGCAACGCGGCGGCGGTGGTGTCCAGTTGCTCGTCCAGGCGGTCGAACAGCGACTCCCGGAGCACCCCCACGGTCACCGCGGCGCAGGTGTTCAGCACGACCGTGCACACCACGATGATCACCACCACCAGGCGGCGGTGCAGCGGTTGGGTGCGGATCCCGGCGCGCAACCTCAGCACGGCGGGGTGCGCAGGCAGTAGCCGACGCCGCGCCGGGTGTGGATCAGCGGCGGACTCTGCCCGTCGTCGATCTTGCGACGCAGGTAGCTGATGTAGGTGGCCACCACGGTGTCGTCGCCGTTGAAGTCGTAGGACCAGACGTGCTCCAGGAGCCGGGCCCGGGTCAGCACCCGATCCGGGTGCAGCATCAGGTAGCGCAGCAGGCGGAATTCGGTGGGGGACAGGTCGATGTGCCGGCCCGCGCGGCGCACCTGGTGGGCGGAGGAGTCGAGTTCGAGGTCGGCCACGCGCAGGACGTCGCCGCCGGGGTCGGCGCGGCGGGTGCGGCGCAGCACCGCCTCGATACGCGCGGTGACCTCGTCCAGTCCGAAGGGTTTGGTGATGTAGTCGTCGCCGCCGGCGGTCAGCCCGCGCACCACGTCCTTGCGGGTGTCGCGTGCGGTGAGGAAGACCACGGCGACGGGCAGGCCGTCGGCGCGCAGCCGGCGCAGCACCTCGAAGCCGTCGCCATCGGGCAGCATGATGTCGAGCAGGACCAGTTCCGGCAGGAAGTCCCGGGCCACGGTGAGCGCTTGTCGTCCGGTGGCGGCGGTGCGCACGTCGTAGCCGACGAAGCGCAGGAACCGGGTGACGGTGTCCACGATCGCGGGTTCGTCGTCGACGACCAGGAGGCGACCGCGCTCGGTCGGCGGCGCGGACGAACCGCCCGATGGCTCCGCAGTGTTCATCTGGTTCCTTCTCGATGCGCGTTTCGCCGGACGGACGGGCCCCGGTCCGGTACCAGCGTGGCGCACGAACCGGCGGGCATTCCATGGGAGTGGTGTGTGAATGGGGCCTTTCGCGGCCCGGTTCAAGGGGGTTGCCAGGCGGTCGGCTCGTGGCGTGGACGGGATCGGGCCGACCCGATCCCATCCCCGTGCCGTATCCGTCCGGGAGTTCGTGATGTCCTCGCTGTTGTATCGCCTCGACCGTTTCGCCTATCGCCGCCGCCGGTTCGTCATCGCCGCCTGGGTCCTGATCCTGGTGGCCTCGGCGGCGGCCACGCTCGCCCTGATGAAACCATTCGCGTCGCGCAACGACATCCCGGGCACCGAGTCGCAGCGCTCCCTCGGCCGGCACCGGGCCGATCGTGAGCTTCCTGCCGATCCTGCCGATCGGCATCCTGTTCGGCCTGGCCATGGACTACGAGGTGTTCCTGGTCTCGCGGATGCGCGAGGAGTACACCCACGGGCGGCCCGCGCTCGACGCGCTGCGGGTGGGCTACGGGCACAGCGCCAAGGTGGTCGCCGCCGCCGCGCTGATCATGGTGTCGGTGTTCGGGTCGTTCGTGTTGTCCGACAACGTGGTGGTCAAGGGCATGGGCTTCGCGCCGGCCGCGGGCGTGTTGTTCGACGCGTTCGTGGTCCGGATGACGCTGGTGCCGGCCGTACTGGCGGTGCTCGGCGCTCGGGCCTGGTGGTTGCCCCGGGCCCTCGACCGGTTCCTGCCGGACGTGGACCCGGAAGGCGCCGGACTGGCGCGCCGACTCGACGGCGCCGGCGCCGTGCCGACGGAGCGGGTGCCCACGTACTGAACGAGACCCGCTTTCCGCGATCCGGGCCGGTACTCCGGTTGTGCGCTGGTGCTCCAGGCCCTCGACGGCATGTCGTGGGCCGTGGCCGCGCGAGCGGAATCGAGCGACGGATCGGATGTGGTGGACGTGCTGCGGGGCGCTACGGGGGCACCTGAGGCGGGTGGTACGCCCGGTGGGTGGCCCCGACGCCCGATGGGAACAGGTGTTCGAATTCGGGTTCGATCGGGGCTACCATGATCGGCATGACCGAGCCACCGGACGTCGACGCACTGGAGGCGTCGTTCTCCGGTGGCCGCGCGACCCTGGGGCAACGCGTCGACGCCACCCGCGCGCAGGCGGCCCGCGCGGACGCGGAGACGCCGCGCCACGGCCGGCCCGGACCGCCGCCACCGGCGGAGGGCACGTGGGTGTGGGTCCGGCAGCCGGAGGACCGCGGCGTACTGCTGTGTCGTGTGGTGCGCTGGGAGCGCACCGCGTCCGGCGCCTGGGCGCTGCGCGTCGACCTGCCGATCTGGGCCGGATACCGGGTTCCGGGCGGGTACGAGATCGACGGGTCGCACCACCTGCAGATCGCGCCGACGCACGCGCTGATCGAGATCCCGGGCCAGGACTACAGCCGCATCCCGCGCCCGTAGGGCGTACCCGCGTCACGGCGACGCGTCGCGCGTCGGCGGTCGGCGCGAGGCCGAAGGCCCTTCGCACCGACCGCCGTGGGGCGATCCGGTCAGCTCGTGAGCATGCTCAGGTCGATCCCGGCCAGCCGCTCCGGGTCGGTGAGGATGTCCAGCGAGGTGATCCGCCCGTCCTCGATCGTGAACGCCATCACCGACAGCGGCGTGCCGTCGGAGGCCAGCGAGACCACGCCCGGCGTGCCGTTGATCAGCGCCGGAAGCGCGATCTCGGCGAAGCGGGCGAAGGTGATCGCCTGCGACGCGACCTCGGCCGCACCGCGCCGGACCAGGCTCGGCCGCAGCGTGCCGCCGTCGGAGCGGGCCACCACCTCGGGGTGGAGCACGGCGACCAGGGCCTCGAAGTCGCCGCCGCGCGAGGCGGCGAGGAACGCGTCGACCACCGCGCGCCGCCGACCCGGGTCGGGCTCCGGCGCGGGCGAGACGCCCTGGACCCGCCGCCGGGCCCGACTGGCGAGCTGCCGGGTGGAGGCGAGCGTACGGTCCAGAACCGGGGCGATCTCGTCGAACGGCACGCCGAACATGTCGTGCAGGACGAAGGCCAGCCGCTCGTCCGGGGCCAGCGTCTCCAGCACCACGAGCAGCGCGATGCCGACCGAGTCGGCCAGCAGGATCTCCTGCTCGGGATCCATGCCGTCGGGACCGCTGACGATCGGATCGGGCAGGCGCACGAACCCGTCGTCGTCCTGCAGCGGATCCTCCCGGCGCGCCGTCCGCGACCGCAACATGTCCAGGCACACCCGGCCGACCACCGTGGTCAGCCAGCCGCCCAGGTTTTTCACCTCGGAGATGTCGGACCGACTCAGCCGCAACCAGGCGTCCTGAACCGCGTCGTCGGCCTCGCCGAGCGAGCCCAGCATCCGGTAGGCCACCGCTCGCAGATGCGGCCGGGTCTCCTCGAACCGCTGCGCCAGGAAATCTTCTTCGCTCACCTGTCACATCTCCATCGGCCGTTTCGTCAGTGCAGTGAAGGACGATAACCGGCCGGTACTCGAACGAACCGACCGCCCACGATCGAGAGAGAAGAAGACGTCATGAGCGCTCGGATGAAGAACCCCGCCATGGTCCTGCCCGACACGATGAAGGGCATCCAGTCCATCTACAAGGCGATGTACTCCGGCGGCGTGCCGCAGGAGATCCTGGAACTGGTCCACCTGCGCGCCAGCCAGATCAACGGCTGCAGCGCCTGTGTGTTCGCCGGCGTCGCCGGCGCCAAGAAGGCGGGCACCACCGACGAGCGGCTGCACGCCGTCGCGGCCTGGCGCGAGGCCCCCTTCTTCTCCGACGCCGAACGCGCCGCACTGGCCCTGACCGAGGCTTCCACCCGGCTCGCCGACCACAGCGGCCAGGCCGTACCGGACGCGCTGTGGGACGAGGTCGCCGACCACTTCGACGAGCGGCAGCTGTCCGCGATCATCCTGATGATCTCGATCACCAACTTCTTCAACCGGATCAACACCACGATCGAGGAGCCGGCCGGCGCCTCCTGGGGCTGAGCCGCCGCGGCACGGGGCGATACCCGGGATCCCGCGACGGTCCCGGGGCCGACACCACGCGCGGAGGGCGTGCGTGGTGTCGGCGGAACGGGGGTCGAAGGCGTGCGGCGGACACACCTTCGACGGTCGCTCAGGACACGCGGGGCAGGGCTCAGGAGCCGACCGGCAGGAACGCGTCGAGGATCGGGAGCAGCAACTCGGCGCGTCCGGGCACGGCCATGTGCGTGGTGTCCGGCAGGACCGCGAGCCGGGACGAGGGGATCAACCCGTGCATGAGCGCGGCGTGTTCCACCCGGATGAAGTCGGTGTCGCCGATCACCAGGAGGGTGGGCGCGGCGATCGCGCGCAGCTCGTCGTCGGTCCATTCGGTGAAGCCGTGCGCGACGGGCTGGAGCTTGGCCAAGGTGGCTCCGAAGGCGGTCGGGTCGGGGGCGACCCGGGCGTACGCCTCGACCATCGCCTTGAAGTCGGCCTCGGTCGGCAGGCGCGGCGAGGTCTGCTCGGGGGCGGAGATCTCCGGGAAGTAGCCGTCGTGCCGACAGTGCGTGGCCAACAGGGCCAGCCGGTTCACCCGTTCCGGCGCGCGCACCACGGCACGCAGCGCGGTCAGGCCGCCGAGGCTGTAGCCGAGCAGGTCGGCCCGATCGATGTCGAGATGGTCGAGCAGCGCGATCACGTCGTCGGCCAACACCTCCAGCGACATCTCGCGGTCGGAGTCGGCGGTGTGCCCGTGCCCCTGCAACTCGACGCCGATCAGCCGCCGGTTCGCGGCGAGCGCGGGCAACAGCGCGCCGAAGGACAGGTCGATGGTCTGCGCCCCTCCGTGGAGTAGAACCAACGGGGGCGCGGCTCCCTCGACACCGTGCTCCTCGTAGTACATCTCGATCCCGTTGACCGGCGCGTAGCCGGCGGTGCGTGCACTGATCGTCATCCCACTGCTCTCCTGACCCTCGTCCGAGTGAATACGCGACGTCACACTCATTGGACCGCCGGAGCCGGCAAAACTCATCGCGGGCACCCGAACGTGCGGGCGCGCTCCGGGTTGCGGTGTCGGGTTTTGGGGTGGGCTTGGGGGTGCTCTCAGGTGGTCTTCATCTGCGGGATCGAGAGTCTCGGGTATGACGGAAGACAATGCGGGGCGCGCGGAGTCCACCGGGAGCAAGACGCGGGCCCCGGGTCGGCGGCGGGTGAAGCGGGCCTTGCCGGTGCCGGTGGTGGCGGCCGTGGTGGCCGGCCTGGTCGGCGGGTTGTCCGGGGTGGTCGTGGTGCGCCACTTCGAGGACGCCGACCACGCGCCGCCGGCGGCGATCGGCGGGGCGCCCGTGCGCAACGCCTCCGCGGGCGGGGGCGCGGGGTCGGTGTCGGCGGTGGCGGCGGCCGTCCGGTCGAGTGTGGTCGAGTTGCGGGTGACCTCGCGGCGCGGCTCGGTGACGGGTTCGGGGGTGGTCCTGGACACCGCCGGCCGGATCCTGACCAACGATCACGTGGTGACCGGGGCGGGTCCCGGCGGCCTCACGGTGGTCTTCGCCGACGGTCGCACCGCCGCCGGCACCGTGTCGGCGAGCGACGCCGCCCACGATCTCGCGGTGGTCCGGGTGAGCGGTGTCGGCGGCCTCACCCCGGCCGTGCTCGGCGACTCGGCGTCGTTGCAAGTGGGCGACGGGTGGTCGCGTTCGGTTCGCCCCTCGGCCTGGGCGGCACGGTCACCTCCGGTGTGGTCGGCGCGCTGAACCGGCCCATCACGACGTCCGGAGAGAGTGCGGTCGTGCCCGACGACGCGAGTGGCGTGCGTACCTCGCCCATCGCGGCGACCGACGCGAACACGGTGACCTACCAGGCGATCCAGACCGACGTCGCGTTCGGCTCGGGCAGTTCGGGCGGCCCGCTCGTCGATCTGTCCGGCCGGGTCGTGGGCATCGACTCGGCCATCTACGACACCACCTCCGAGGGCGGCAACGACCTGCCCTGGGGCGGCAGCAGCGGTGGCAGCGGCGGCGCCGAGGCGGACGCCGGCAGTGTCGGCATCACCTTCGCGATCCCGATCGATGTGGTCAAGACCTTCCTGAACACCCTCGGCCCCGACGCCTGACACCGACCCGAGTCGATCGTGCCTACCCGCGTGGGCCGGGCACCGGGTGGCGGACCCAGACGTTCGGCTCGACGTACACCGCGTGCCGTCGATGTCGGTCACGACACGGCAGCCTGCCACAACGACCGAGGCGCGGGGCGGCGGGTACGCGCGGGGGAACCCGTTCGGCGCGGGCCGCGTCCATTCGCCGGATGTGGCGACGGAAGGGGAGTCCGGGCGATGGGTGGACGGCGGGTCACCGTGGGGACGGCGTGGCTGCGCGGGGCGGTCGTACCGGTCGTGATGGCCGTGACGGCGGCGGTGACGGTGACCGCGTGCAGCGATTCGGGTGGGGGTGGGTATCGGCGGTCCTCTCCGGACCAGGCGCCCTCCGCGCTGCCGTGGACCGGGGATGGGGCGCGGCTGGCCCTGGCGACGGTGCGCACCCGGGCCGCGGTGTTCCGGCTGCGGGTGCCCACCGACCGCTGGGTGCAGGGCGATTCGGCGGCGGTGTCCGGCTCGTACTGCCCGGGCGTGCGGGTCGTGGTCAATCGGGGCATGGCCGGCCCGGACCTGGTGATCCAATCCTTCGGCACGGCCTGCGACCCGCGCACCATGCCGGGATGGGAGGGCCTGAGCCCGAAGGACCTCTACCGCACCGAGTCCGACATCCCGACGGACCGCCCGGTCGAAACCGTACCCACTCCGCTCGGGCGAGCCGTGATGTTCGCGGGCACGGACGGCGGACCGACGGCCGTCGTCTTCCTCGCCTCCCCGCTCCTGCCCGACCACCCGACCCTGGTCATCCGTACCGGCGGCCAACCCCAACTCTTCGCGACGACCCAACTGGCCGACCTCCTCCACAACGGCCTACTCCCGGCGGAGTAGCCCCGGGCAGCGCGGGTCGGCGGACGAGCCGTTCGACTTCGCGGCCGGGATGGGAGCCGGACACGAGCGGTGTGCACCGCTTGCGCAGGGCCCGGGTCCAGTGGGCGGCGGCATCGCGGCCGTGCAACGCGGTTGCCACGCAGGCGACTTCGTGCGCGGACAACCCGAGCGGGGCGTCCGCGACCGGCGGCGCCGGTCAGGCACGGCCACCGCCGGCGTCCCCGCCCATGCGTGGTGGTGCTCGCGCGGCACCGCGCGGTACAGGACGGTCCGCCGCGGCCGGTGCACGGCCACCTCCAAGACGCGGTTCGCGAGCAGTACGCCGGCCCCGCTCCTCGTACACCGCGCCCGCGCCGGCGGGAAAGCACGGATGGTCGGCGCCGGGCGAGCCCGATCGGGTCCAGCGGGTGCCCGCCATCGCCGGCGGCGGCGAGCAGGGTGCGCGGCACCCGGTGCACGGTCGTACGAGGCCGCGTGCGGATTGGGCAGCGGGCCCTGCTCGACGAGGGTGGCCCGATGGCCGGCCCGGGCGCGCTCCAGGGCGGTGAGCAGGCCGACCACGCCGCCGCCGACGATCACGGTACGCATCACCGTCCCCACATCGGCGCCGCCGCGGTGTCGCCGACGAGCGGTTGAGCCCTTTTCGGAGTGCCGCCTCCCCGGGCCGCCCCCGTCGCTCCGGCCGCGACGGCCCGCCCGCCGTCCCGGTCGATCACCCGGACGGGCCAACCCCGCCCCGCCCGTCTCGACGGCCGACCACGTGCCGGTGACCTCGTACTCCGTGTCCCCGCACGCGGATCGGGACCACCCGGCCCGGCTCGGCGCGGCTCCGGCCCGGATGCGCGCGGGACCGCCCCCGGATTGCATGGTGAAGCCGGTGAATCCCAGCACACGGGAGCGGAAATGCATGTGATGCGAGCGGTCGAAGGTCCGGACAATGTCGTGTGGCACGCGATGGAGGGCGAGGACACCGCGTTGTGCGGCGAGACCCTGCCGAACTTTCGTGAAGTGCACGGCAGTCGCCGGCGGGAGACGTTCTGTGTGGCGTGCATGATCGAGATCGAACAGATCGCGGCGCCGGGCGCGACGCCGGACGCGACCCCGACGTCCCGACACTGAATCCCCCACCAGTTCGTCCCACCAGCGTCCCACCAGCGTCCCACCAGTCTTTCCCACCCCGCGGCCCCGACCTCACCCGCCCGCTCCTCCGGGCGAACGAGGCCGGGGCCGTCGCGCGGCGGCTCCCGGTTTCGGGCGACCGATCAGTCCGACACCCGCAGGCGCAGCCGCACGGTGGTGCCGGTTTCGGTGGAGCGGATCTGGACCAGGTCGCAGATCTGGTTGGCGATCCACAGGCCGCGGCCGCCGTCCTGATCGGTGGTCGGGCGGTGACGGCCGGCGAGCGGGTCGGTGATCCGGCCGGCGTCGTGGACGTCGCAGAACAGGTGGGCCCCCTCGGACCACAGCACGATCGTGCCGGCCGCACCGCCGTGCACGACGCTGTTGCCGGTGATCTCACCGATCGCGAGCAGCGCGTGATTGACCCGGGTCCGCGTCGCATCGGGCAGTATCCGGCGGACCAGCGTCCGGACACCGGCCAGTTCGCCCGCCCGGAAGGCCAGGCGTTCGGCGTGCCCCGGGGCGGCCGGCAGCGGCGGGCTGCGCAGGGTCGCCGCGTACACCTCGGCGTCCGGGCGCGAGCGCCGCTCGCCGGTGGCGCCGGTCGGCGGCGGGGGGTGGGCGCGCCGCGCCTCGGCGATCACCTCGGGGTGCAGGCCGCAGACGTCGTACGGACACAGCAGCCACCACGCCTCGTCGGCGAAGGCCAGGTCGAGCAGCACCTCGTGGTGACCGCACTCGACCAGTTCGGCGGCGTCGCGGCCGACCCAGATCGGCTCGCCGATGCCGCGCCGGCCCCGCGGGCCCTGCGCCGCCGTCCACTCCCGCCAGGCCGGAATGATCCGCGCCGGATTGCGGCCGACCCGCTCCATGTCGATCCAGGTCACCAGGTCGGCATCGGCGGCCAGTTCCTTGCGCAGCGCGCCGGCGCGCGACTCGATCACCGCGACGGCGACCGCCTCGCCCGCGCGCAATCCCGCGCGCACGAAGGCCGCCGTGCGCTCGACGAAGTCGTCGAGGCCCGCGTACAGCAGCGCCTCGTGGCGAAACCTCGGGGCCGCGTCCATCCGGGCGTCACCTTCCCCAGTGCCGGGTGGGCAGTCGTTCCCGACCGGCCGGTTCCAGTGAACCTACCCGATGACCGCAAATGCGCCGAAGCACCCCGGACGGCCGCGCAGGCGGGCGACACGGCACGCGACCGACCGGTTACCCCGAACGGGCGGTCGGAGGAGTCGCGGCGCGGCCGGCCGGACAGAGGCGAACAATGAGCTTCCGCACCGCTCCCGGCGCGCACGGCACGGCCCTCGTCTACGGCCCCCAGGACCTCGCCCGCTGTCTGGACCTCTACGCCGACCCGCGCTGCCCGTTCTGCCGACGCATGGAGGTGGGGCTCGGGCCGGTGTTCCGGCGACTGGCGGACGAGGGCCGGTTCGTACTGCGGTACCACTTCGCCACCTTCCTGGACGTACGGCTGGGCGGCGAGGGTTCGCATCGCGCGGTGAACGCCCTGCGCGGCGCGGCGGACGTCGGCCAGGGGCCGTTCCTGGACTACCTGCACGTGCTGTACCAACGGCAGCCGGACGAGTCGACGGACACCTTCGCCGACCCCGACTTCCTGCTGGACGCCGCCGGCGAGGTGCCCGGGCTGCGCGGCGCCGACTTCGACCACGTCGTGCGCGGGTTCACCCATCGGGCCTGGGTGGACCGGGCACAGGCGGACTTCGCCGAATCCGGGGTGACCGGCACCCCGACCGTACTGCGCGACGGCACCCCGCTGACCGTCCTGGACGCCTCGGGCAAGGCCCTGCGCCCGAAGGTGTTCCTGGCCCAACTGCACTGACCGCGCCCGGTGTTCGACCGGCCGCGACCTCGTGGGCACGCCCTCCGTAGAGGGCGCGCCCACGAGGTGTCGGTGGTGCGGGAGGTCAGACGCCGACCGGGACCTTCGGCGCCGGGGCCTCCGTCGCCGACTGCGCACGAGCGCGCGGGATCAGCGCGGCGGTGACCGAGCCGACGCCGGCGAGGACGACGCCGACCCACAGCGCCGGGACGAGGCCGTCGACGAAGCTCTCGGGCGAGGCGAAGCCGCCGTTGGAGCTGAAGACCGAGGCGAGCACCGCCACGCCGAGGACGCCGCCGAGTTCGCGCAGCGCGTTGTTGGCGCCGGAGGCGACGCCCTGCTGGTCGGTACGGACCACGGACATCAGCAGGCTCGCGGTGGGGATGAAGTACAGCGACATGCCCAGCCCGCACAGGATCAGGGCCGGGATCTGCTGCGCGTAGGTGACGTCGGTCGACGCGGTGACCGCGAACCAGGCCAGACCCGCCGCGCTCAGCGCGAGACCCGCGATGACCAGCGGCCGGCCGCCGATCCGGGCGGACAGCGGGCCGGCGAGCGGGGCGATGACCACGGGCATCATCGTCCACGGCAGGATCCGCAGACCCGCGTCGAGCGGCGAGTAGCCCTGGACACCCTGGAGGTACTGGGTGAGCAGGAAGATCGAGCCGAAGACGCCGGCGAACATGAGCAGCCCGGAGAAGGTCAGGGCGGTGAAGGCACGGTTGCGGAACATCGTCATGGGCAGCATGGGCTGTGCGGCGCGGCGTTCGTAGCCGACGAAGACGGCGATCAGGGCGGCACCGACGGCCATCGGGGCGATGACGCCGACGCTGGACCAGCCGTGGCCCTCACCGCGGACAAGGCCGAAGACGAGGCCGAGCAGGCCGAGGCTGACGAGGACGGTGCCGACCAGGTCGAGGCGGCTGTTGGGGCCGTGGCTCTCGTCCACCTTGCGCAGCGTGAGCGGGACCAGGACCAGGCCGAGCGGGACGTTCAGCCAGAAGATCCACTGCCAGGAGCCGTGTTCGACGACGGCGCCGCCGACCAGCGGGCCCAGGGCCACCGCGAGCCCGTTGATGCCGCCCCACAGCCCCAGGGCCATCGGGCGTTTCTCGGGGGCGACCGCGCGGGTCAGGATGGTGAGGCTGAGCGGGAGGATCGCGGCGGCCCCGGCACCCTGCAGGGCGCGGGCGAGGATCAGCGTCTCGGAGTTCGGGGCGATCGCGGCGATCGCGGAGGCGACCGTGAAGATCCCGATGCCGGTCGCGAAGATCCGGCGGCGGCCGAACCGGTCGCCCAGCGCGGCGCCCAGCATGAGCAGCACCGCGAAGCTGAGGGTGTAGGCGTTCACGGTCCATTCGAGCTCGGATATCCCGGCGTCGAGGTCCTCGCGGATGGACGGCAGCGCGGTGGTGACGACGAGGTTGTCGAGCGAGGCCATGAAGAGGGCGAAGCTGGAGGCGAGGAAGGTCCACAGGACGGTGCGCGATCCGGTCGCGGGTCGCGCCTGCTGCTGGCTCATGGGATCCCTTGGGTCGAGGTCCGGACGTAGTGATCGATGACTAACTTTGACGCTCAGGATTAGTTATTGATTACTAACTATTGCGGGCAGGGCTCTGCCATCGGCGTCGGGGCGGACGGAGAAGGGCCCGCGAGTGGTGCGGGCGGGTCGGGTGGGGCGTGGGTCAGTCGGACGGTGCGGACGCGGGCAACTCGGGGGCGGGTGGCTCGGGCGCCGGCGGCTCGCCGAACCGCTCGGAGTCCTCGCACGGATCGCAGTGGAGCAACTTGCCGTCCGCGGAGAGAACGTCGTCGAAGTACCGGTTGCGGGGCAGGTCGAGCGAGGCGATGACGTTGCAGAGCATGCCGCGCGCGAAGAAGTTGGTCAGCTCCTCGCCGTCGACCCCGGTGACCTCCCGGGCGAACGCGTCCAGCCGGTTCCAGAACCCGCGGATCTCGGACCGCAGTTCGGCGTCCTCGGCCGCGGCGTAGGCCTGCAACTGGATGCGCAGCAGATCGGTGTCGGTGTCGAGGAAGTCGTGGTAGGCGTGCGCCATCGCATGCATCGCCGGGTAACCGGTGAGGCCTTCGGTGGCACGGCGGAAGCGCTCCTCGACCCGATCGAAGGCGTACTCCACGGTGGCGAGGAAGAGCGCCTTCTTGTCGTCGAACAGACGGAACAGGTACGGCTGCGAAACCCCGACACGCTTCGCGATCGCCGACGTGGAGGTGCCGTTCAGACCACCCTTGGCAAACTCGGTCACGGCAGCACGAATCACCGCAACACGACGCTCGTCCGCACTCATCCGAACAGTGCCGGCCACACGACTGGTAGGAGCTGCCATGCCAAGTAAGTTATTACTCAATAACCATCCCGTCAACCCCACCCCACCTCCCCTTCGAGGCCGGGGCCGGAGGTGGTCGCACGTCAGATCGGAGGTCGGCTGTCGGCCATCTCCCGCAGCGACTTCTTCAGTACCTTGTCGAGGGTGCCGAGGGGGAAGGCGTCGACGAAGTAGATCGCGCGGGGGACCTTGTAGTCCGACAGCCGCTCGCGGCAGGCCGCCAGGATGCTCTTCTCCAGGGTGTCCTCGTCGGGTGCGTCCGGTTTGCGGATCACGAAGGCGACCACGACCTCGCTGAGGAAGTCGTGGTGTTTGCCGACCACCGCGACCGATCCGACGCCGGCGACGGCGCCGACGACGTCCTCGACCTCGCGGGCCGAGACGTTCTCGCCGCCGACCTTGAGCAGGTCCTTGTCGCGTTCGCGGTAGAACACGTTGCCGCCGGCGCCGAGTAGGACCATGTCGCCGGTGCGGAACCAGTCGCCGACGAACGCGGCCTCGGTGGCCTGCGGATCGCCGTGGTACTCCAGGAACAGCTGTACGCCGCGTTGGCCGCGCAGCCACAACTCGCCCACCTCGCCCTCGGCGCACTCCCGGCCGGTCTCCGGGTCGACCACGGCGCAGGCGTACCCGGGGGCGGGGCGGCCCATCGAGCGGGCGGGCAGGTACTCGGTGGGTTTGCCGGTGATCGCGTGGGTGACCGTCTCGGTCATGCCGAACGCGGCGTACACGCGCAGTCCGAGCATCGTGTCCAGGGCCGGGGCGACCTGTCCGAACACGCCCACCCGCAGGGCGGTTTCCGGGCGGTTCGGGGCGGCGAGCACACCGAAGCAGAACGGCATCAGCGACATGTGGGTGATCCCGTGCCGGGCGACCACGTCCCAGAACCGGCTGGTCGACCACTTGGGCGTCAGGACGGCGGTCGCGCCCACGCCGAGTACCGAGAAGAACGACCAACTCTGCGCGTTGACGTGGAAGAAGGGCAGGTGGATCAGGTAGCGGTCGTCGGGGCCCAGGTCGATGCTGCGCGGACCCGAGCGGCTTGCCCAGATCGCGTTGGCGTGCGTGTGTACGACGGCCTTGGGGCGGCTGGTGGTGCCGGAGGTGAACATGATCCCGAACGGGAGCAGCGGTTCGATCGGGCGTCCGGTCCAGGTCGCGGCGTCGCCGTACAGGTCGGCGAAGGAGACCGTGTCCGGGGCGGCGCCGTCGATGACCGCGACCCAGTCCAACGCGGCGCCGGACTGCGCCAGCGGGGCGGCGAGGTGGGGTTGGGTGACGGCGGCCACGCAGCCGGCGCGCTCGACGAAGTAGGCGATCTCGGCGGGGGTGGCGCGGGTGTTCGTGGTCACCGCCACCGCGCCGACGGTCGCGCAGGCCAGCCAGGCCAGCACCATCTCGGGGCAGTTCTCGCTGTGGACCAGGACCTTGGCGCCGCGGCCGATGCCGCGTCCGGTCAGGCCGGCGGCCAATCGTTCGGTGTCGCGCAGCAGTTCGGCGTAGGTCCAGGTGCGGCCGGTGCCCTCGGCGGGTTCCCACACCAGCGCCGGATGTTCGGGGCGGTGCTCGGCCCAGTGCCGGAGCAGCCAGGGGATGTCCTGCCCGTGCACCTGGAATCCGTCGATCGTGCCGCCCGCCATGGTGATCCCCTCGTGCTCGTCGTCCGCGCGACCCGCGTCGGCACGGGAACGATAGGCAAGGGTTTTTGACGACGTCAAGGATATGGCGAAAACAGGTTCTCGTGGAGGGCGTGTCCGCCCTCTTCTTTCGGGAGGATTTACCGGCCGCCCTTGCCCGTGCGCAGATCCGCGAAGTCCTCCCCTGGGTCGCGCCGCGCCGGCATGCCGGCTGGTGCCGAGGGTGGGGAGCGGGTCCCGGTGGAGGCTGACGCGCGTGCCGTGGTGGTGGGGACCGGCCGGTGGGATGCGGTCGGTTCGGAGGGGTGCGGAGGGCACGGAGGGCACGCGCCGGCTTGGGCGGAGGTTGCCGCGGCGCTGACTCGGCTCGGGTACCGCACGACGGAGGTCCATACCGGCGTTCCGGGCGCGGAGTCGGGCAGCGGTGTGGCGGATACGATCGCCGCCGCCCGGGTGGTCTACGTCGCCGGGTACGGGCGGATCGGGCCCGACGTCGCGGTCGGGCGGTGGATCGCCGATGCGGAACGGGGTGACGCGCCGACGCTTTTTCTCCTCGATATGTATGGGGCCGACGCGGCTGCGGTGCGGGCATTGGTGAATCGCTCGGATACGTCCGCACAGGTGTGGGTGATTGCTGCCGGCGTGGGGGAGCCGGGTGTGTGCGACGGGGGATTCGGGCGGGCCCTGGTCCGGGTTTTCGACGAGGTCGCGCGTACCGGACTGGATGCCGACCCGGCGCGCTCGCACGTCGCCTTCTCCGTGGTGTCCCGGCGGATCCGGCAGGCGATGGGGGAATCGCCCGGTCGCGGCCTTCCCGTGTACAGCACGCCGACGCCTCCGGCTCGGGACGAACCGGTCCTGCCGTTCCTTCCCAACCCACGCTTCGATCCGACCGCGCCCAGTGTCGCCGGCATCGATCCGGCGTTACGGGCGTTCCTCGAATCCGGGGTCGTCGGGTACAGCGTGGCCGAGGGTCGCGCCGGTGTCGGGTTTGTGGGGCGGCGTTCGGGGCTGCGGGGGTTGGTCGGCTGGGCGGACGATGTCGACGTGGGCGGGCTGCGGGTGATTGCCGGTGGTCCCGGCGCGGGCAAGTCGGCTCTGCTGTCGGTGCTTGCGTGTGCGGCGCACCCCGTATTGGTCGCCGCCGCTCCGCAGGTGCGGCGGCGGTTGCTCGCCGACGATCCTCGATGTTGTCCCGCCGTGGCCGTGCACTTGGCGGCCGTGCATGCGCGGGGGCGTACGCGGCACGAGATCCTGGCCGCGATCGTCCGGCAGCTCGTGCCCGACGATCCGCGCCCGGACGACCTGTTCGATGCGGGGGCGTTGGCGCGGCTGCTCGGGGACGGGCCGCACATTCCGGCGATCCTGGTCGACGCTCTCGACGAAGCCCTCGAACCGGCCGCGACCTGTGCGGACCTGGCCGACCTGGCGTGGATTCGGCGCGCCGACCACCGTCCGGCGGTGCGCTTGATCGTGGCGGCACGGCGCCTGCCGATGTTCGATCGATTGTTCGAATTGGCCCGCGCCCAGGATGGGTTGCTCGACCTGGATGCCGCCGACCCGGACGAGGTACGGGCGGACCTGGCCGCGTATCTCCGGGGTCGGTTGGCCGAGGTGCCCGCGTATCGGCCGGCTGCGATGGGGGCGATCCGGGAGAGCCTGGCCCGGGCCGTCGCCGATCGGCTCGCGTCGCGTGGCGGGGCGGGGGCCGGGTGGGGGGCGTTCCTGATCGCCGACGTCTTCGCCCACTACCTGGCCGCCGTCCCGCCGCCCGCCGACCCGGACGAGGCGGCGCGATGGGGCGGCCTGGCGCCGACCGACCTGCCGGCCGTGCTCGATCTGGATCTGGGCGTACGGGCCGACGGTGAGCACATCCGGGCGATCCTGGCCGCGCTGGCACATGCGCGCGGTGAGGGCATGCCGGCGGACGTCGCGCTGCCCCTGGCCGGACTGTTCGCGCCCGACCTCGACCCCGAGCGGGCCCGCGCGCTGCTGCCGGATGCGCTGTTCCACGTGCGGGCGACCCCCGACCACGACGGGACGCTCCTGTACCGGCTCTTCCACCAGGGACTCGTCGAGCACCTCATGTGTCACCCGCGATCGTCTGCCGAGGCGGGTGTGCCGACGGCCGGGGCCGTGCTGGATCGACTGCTGGGGTGTGTCGGGCGTGAGGGGGCGCGGCGTCGGTGGGATGTGGCTTCGCCGTATGTGCTGCGGCATGTCCTGGTGTATGCCGAGGCGGCCGGGCGGCTGGGCGAGGTGTTGGCCGATGACGCGTACCTGGCGTGGGGCGACCCCGCCGATCTGCTGGCCGCGTTCGCTCGGGCGGGGATGTCGGAGCGGCGGATGGCCGCCGTCGTGCATCCGACGCCGCCGCCGCACGGGGCCGTACCGCCCGCCCGGCGGCGGCTGCTCGCGTTGGAGGCCCATCGGCGCGGCGCACCCGCGTTGGCCGCATGGCTCAATCGCACGACCGCGCCCGGTGCGTGGAAGCCGATCGCCGCCGGTGGCACCGGGCTCGTCGACGAACCGCGCGGGCCCCGGCACGGCCACGGGCGCGCCGTGTGGGCGGTGGCCTGTGCCACGGTCGCCGGCCGGCCGGTCGTGGTCACCGGCGGGCAGGACGACCGGATCCGGATCCGCCGCCTCGACATCCCCGACCCGATCGGCGCCGGCCTGGCCGAACCCGTCTGGTGGGTGCACGCGATCGCCTGCACCACCGTGCGCGGCCGGCCGATCGCGGCCACCGGATCCCGCGACAACGCGGTCCGGCTCTGGGACCTGACCGGTCGGGTCCGACTCGGCGAGCCGCTGACCGGACACACCGGGTGGGTGACCGCGTTGGCGTGCACCACGCTGCACGGCCGGCCGATCGTGGTCAGCGGATCCGCCGACGCCACGATCCGGATATGGGACCCGCTCACGGGCCGGCCGATCGGGACGCCCCTGACCGGCCACACCGGACCCGTACACGCGCTGGCCTGCACCGTCCTCGACGGCCGCCCCGTCGTGGTCAGCGGCTCCGCCGACCGCACCGTACGGGTGTGGGACCCCGCCGACGGTCGGCCCGTCGGCGCACCGTTGACCGGCCACACGGGCGTGGTGCACGCGCTCGCCTGTACGACCGTGCGCGGCCGTCCCGTCGTGGTCAGCGCCGCCGGCGACGCCACCGCGCGGATGTGGGATCCGCGCGCGGGCACCCCGCTCGGCCGACCGCTGACCGGTCACGCGGACAGCGTGCACGCCATCGCGTGCGGCACGGTCGGCGGCCGATCCGTCGCGGCCACCGGTGCCGACGACCACACCGCGCGAATCTGGGACCTCGACGCCGGCCGTCTCCTGGACCGCATCCTCCTCCCGGCCCCGTCCCGCGGGCTCACCTTCACCCCGCGAGGTCTGCTGATCGCCTTCGACATGGACATCGGCCTGTGGGCCCGACAGCCCGCCGACACCTCGGGTCGGCGCGGGACCGGGGGCGTCCCGTAGCGTCGGGGGGTGCGGGGCCGCAGTGGGTGCGGCCGGTGCCGTGGATGTCGGCGGCGATACTCTACATAGGTGTAGAAAGCACAGAGGCGCAGAAAGCATCCGGGCGCGGAAGGCTCGGAGCACGGATGTGGAACGGTGGAGCGGCGGCGCGGCGCCACCTCGCCACCTCGACGCCACATCACCACCACCTCCGCACGACACCGACACCACCTCGGCACGACCCGCGGCACGACTCCCGGAGGCGATATGACGGTCCGTCCAAATCCCGGCAAACCGTCGGCGCGTGCGGTGCGGCGCGGCCCGGGGGAGCTGGAGTCGGAGGTGCTGGCGCTGCTGTGGGTAGCGCGCGGACCGCGGACCGCGGCCTGGGTCCAAGCCGAACTGGCCGGTGATCTCGCCTACACCACGGTGGTGACCATCCTGTCCCGCCTGCACGACAAGGGACTGCTCGCCCGGGCCCGCTCCGGACGGGCGTACGCCTACACCCCGGTCACCGACGAGGCCGGCATCGTGGCCCGCCGGATGCGCGCGCTCCTCGACCACGAGGCCGATCGCCAGGCGGTGCTCGCCAGCTTCGTCTCCGAACTCTCGGCCGCCGACGAGTCGATCCTGCGCGCCCTGCTCGGCGCCGCCGGACCGGCCGAGAGCCGGGGTTGAGCATGCCGCTCGCGCTCTACCTGCCGCTGCTGCTGCCGCTCACCGCGTTCCCGGTGGCCCGACTTGCCGGCGACCACCTGCACCCGCGCACCGCCACCCGCCTGCTCACCGTCGTCTCGGTGGTCCTGTCCGTGTGCAGCACCCTGTGCCTGGCGCTGCTGGTCGTGGTCGGCACGGCCCAACTGCCCGGCAATCCGCTGCCCGACGGCTGGTCGGACACGGAGGTACGCGACGCGATCCCGCACGTCAGCCTGTTCGGGATCCTGGCCATCCCCACCTTCCTGGCCATCCTGACCGCCGTCGCCGTCACCCACCGGCGCGACCGGGTCGAGCACCGCCTGGCGTTGAACGCCGTCGCGGGCGCGCCCGCCGGCGGCGAACTGACCGTGCTGCCCGACCCGACGCCCTACGCCTACGCCCTGCGCGGACCGCCCGACCGCATCGTGGTCTCCACCGGGATGCTTCTCCCGCTCGACGACGAGGAGCGCCGCGCGCTGATCGCCCACGAGCGGGCCCACCTGAGGGGCCGTCACCACCTCGCGCTCGCCGCCACCCGACTCGCGGCCTGCGCCCATCCGCTGCTGCGTCCGATCCACACCACCGTCGCCTACACGGTCGAACGCTGGGCCGACGAGGACGCCGCCGAAGCCCTCGGCGACCGGCGCACGATAGCCCGCGCAGTGGGCAAGGCGGCGCTTGCCGCCAAGGGCCGCCCGCCGTTCGCCGCACCCGCGTTCGCCGCGCCCGGACCGGTGCCGCGTCGGGTCGCCGCCCTGCTCGGTCCACCGCCGCCCACCGCGTGGCCCACCCCCCGCTCCCGCGCGGGCGTCGCGGCCCTGGTCGCCGCGACGGGCACCACGGTGTCCGTACTGGCCTCGCTCAACGCCGCGGTCGCCCTGGTCCTGCTCCTGATCGCCGCGACGCCGTTGTAGCGCGTGTCTCCACGACATGCGCTCGGCCCAAAACCGCGCCGCCGACCGCGCGCTACTCGCGGGCCACGCGCTCGCGGGTGGCCGCGGAGGCGCGGTACATCCGGCGTCGTTGCCCGTCGACCGTCCGGTGCTCGGACACGAGCGTGCCGTCGCCCTCCATACGGCGCAACATCGCGTACAACCGCTCGGCGGCGACCTCGAACCCCTGCCGCCGCAACTCGCCGAGCAGCCACGGCCCACAAAACTCCCGCTCGACCGCGACGCGAACGATCTGCCGCCACATGGCACCCCGCTGAGCCCTACCCACCGCGCCCGAGCCCCCTTCCGCGACTTCCGCTACTTGCGTGACTTGCGCGACTTCCGCGATCAAAACTTCTACAACGATGTAGAAACCATACAGCTCGCCTGCCGACCCCCATCGCCCCGGTCGCGGAACGCGCAGCCGTTTCGGGCCGAGACACGCGGGGTGGGAAAGTGACCCAGGGGCAGGGTGGGTAACGGAGAATGACGGGGTGCTTCCAGATGACGATTACCTGTTGAAGATCGGCCGACTGACCTATTCCGTGACGCTCGTCGAGGGGCTTGTGCTCTCCGAACTGTCCCGCCTGACCGGCCTGCCGCCCGGCTTGCGGGCGCGCAAGTTGACCGGGCGTTCGGCCGGGGCGATCGGCAAGGCGCTCCAGGATCCGGGGAACATCGGCCACGTCACCGACCCCGCCGTGCGCGAGTGGTTGCGGGTGGCGGGCGAGGAACTCGCGGCGGTGGCCCGACTGAGCCACGCGCTGCTGCACGCGCGCCCCGCCGAGGCCGGCGAGGAACCGCGCCTGCATCGGTGGCCGGCCGAGGTGGGGGAGAGCTTCGACATCACCCACGCGTGGCTGGACACCGCGCAGTCGACCGTCGACGACGCGATCCGCCAGGTCGACCGCTCCCGCGTACCCAGCCGGGTCTGACCCGACCACCGCTCTTCCGACTTCCCGGCCGGCGGATCCGGCCCCGCGCCACCCGCCGGCCCATCCGGTCCCTCCGGCCTGTTGCCCGAGCCCACCACGCCCGGCCGCCTGCCGCACAGGGCCCGCGACCCGCCTCCGATCGCCGCTCCGACGCACGTGGTGCGCGGCGGGCGCGGGTCGGGTCGGGGGCCTCCGGTCCCGGGCGCGGGGGCGCGGTGCGGGAGGCGGCCGGCGCGGCGCTACGGTGGCCGACCGCCGCCGGGCCGGCCGTTTCGGGCCTGGCATCGGCGAGCCTGATCCCGGACAGCCTGCGCCGATCGCCCTACGCCGCCACCGGTGCCGCCACCCCGGCCAGCCGCCCGGTCAGATGAGCGATGCGCGCCGACGCGAGCCCGTCCCCGTACGGACTGGCCGTCGCGGCCAACCGAGCCAGCCGCTCCCCGGAGTCGGCCAGCCACGACCGCGCCGTGTCGCCCAACTCCGGACCCGGCCGGACCAGCACGGCGAAGCCCGCGTCGATCGCCTCCGGACGCTCGGTGGAGCGACGCACCACCAGCAGCGGCCGGCCCAGCACCGTGCACTCCTCCTGGATGCCGCCCGAGTCGGAGACCAGCAGCGCGGCGTGCCGGGCCAGGGCCAGGAACTCGCCGTAGCCCACCGGCTCGACGGTCGTGATCCGCCCGAGCAGCGCGGCCAGGCCGAACCGGTCGACGGCGGCGCGGGTCCGCGGGTGCATCGGGAACAGCACCGGCGTGCCGGCCCGGGCGATGGCGTCCAGCTCGGTCAGCACGGCCCGTAGCGCCTCGGCGGTGTCGGTGTTCTCGGGGCGGTGCACGGTGGCCAGGACGTAGCCGTCGGGCCGCAGACCGTACCCGGCGAGCAGCGCGGCCCGCGCGGCCCGGTCGGGGAGTCGGCGCCGGACCACCTCGACCACGGTGTTGCCGGTGACCTCGATGCGGCTCTCGTCGACCGACTCGGCGCGCAGGTTGGCCGCGTTGGTGGCGGTGGCGGCGCACAGGACGTCGGCGACGTGGTCGACCATGACCCGGTTGTGCTCCTCGGGCATCGCCCGGTCGAAGCTGCGCAGCCCGGCCTCGACGTGGACGAGCGGGATGTCGCGGGCGTTGGCCGCCAGCGCGCCGGCGAGGGTGGCGTTGGTGTCGCCCTGGACGATCACCGCGACCGGCCGCCGCTCGGCGAAGGCGTCGTCGAGCTGGTCCAGCGAATGGGCGATCTGCCCGGCGCGCGGACGCCCGCCGACGCCGGTCAGCAGTTCGGGGCGGGGCAGGTCCAGATCGCGCAGGAAACGCCCGGACATAGCCTCGTCCCAGTGCTGGCCGGTGTGCACCAGCCGGGCGGCGGGGCCGAGTTCGTGGATCAGCGGGGCGAGCTTGACCAGTTCGGGGCGGGTGCCGAGGACGACGGCGACACTGGCGGCGGGCAGGTGGGGCACGTTCACGTACGGATCTCCGAGCCGGGGGGCGGGAAGTGGCAAAGAATCGGGGTCAGGCTTCGAGCGCGGTGGGTACGCCCGCGAGCTCGACCTCGGCGTTGCGCCGGGTCTTCGCCCAACCGTTGCGGCCGCGCGCGAGCCGGACGGCGGCGCGGCAGGCGACCACGAACAGGTGGTAGGTGTACAGCCACATCAGGACGCCCCACCCCAGTCCGGTGAGCCATCCGCGGTCGGCGTGCACCCGTTTGCGATAGGCCAGACCCCACGCCACCATCGGCACCGCGGCGAGTACGAACGCGGCGGCCATCACCGGCCCGAAGCGGAACTGGAAGTCGGCCGTCTCGTCGGGGAACACGATCAGTCCGACCCCGGTGATCGCCAGGGACAGTGGCGTGAGCAGCACCAGCAGGACGCACACCAGCGGCTGGAGGAAGGTGTAGAGCACCTCGGCCTTGCCCGACCAGCGGTAGTGCGGGGACGCCAGCACCCGCCGCGTGTAGCGCAGGCACTGGAGGTTGCCCTGGGCCCAGCGGGTGCGCTGGGCCAGAAAGCGGCGGGAGGAGGGCAGGCCCTCCTGGGAGACCTGCGCCTCGGCGACGTGGGTGAGCCGCCAGCCCGCCAGGCGCAGTTCGAGGCCGGATTCGTAGTCCTCCAGCAGCGCGCGCTCGGGCCATGGCCGACCGTCGTCGCCCGCGAGCGAGTCGAGGGCGCCGAGCCGGACGAACTGACCGTTGCCGCCCAGTCCGACACTGCCGGTACGCCGGCGCAGCAGCTGCATGCCGGTGTTGTTGGCGCGGAACTCGATGTCCTGCATGCGGACCAGGAGCCGGGCCCGGGCGTTGGCGAACCGGCCGCGCTCGGGCAGCGGGCGCGGGTCGTCGACGTTGCGCATGCGTACGCCGATCTGTACGGCGCCGGTGTCGGGGCGCCCCATCGCCTTGTCGGTGCAGACCATCGCGAGGGCACCGGGGTCGAGCCGGCCGTCGGCGTCGATCACGCCGACGATCATCCGCGCGGGGTCGGCGTCGACGGGCAGCCAGGCGCGGATCTCGCGGTAGGCGGCGTTGAGCGCGGCGCCCTTGCCTATCCGCGCGTTCGGGCGTCGGCGGCTGACCAGGTGCACCCGCTCGTCGTGTTCGGCGGCGGCCAGGACCAGTTCCGCGGTGCGGTCGTCGCTGTGGTCGTCGACGACCCACAGGTGCGCGTGCGGGGCGGAGCGACGCAGGCCGGCGAGCGTCTGCGCGACCACGGCCTCCTCGTCGCGGCAGGGGACGACCAGGTGCCATTCGAAGGCGGTCGGGTCGCCGGGATCGGCCGGCCGGTTGTGCCGGAAGGCGTGCCGGGTGCCGGCCCAATAGATCAGGAAGCGGCCGAACACCAACAGCATGTAGACGAGCAGGCCGAGGGACAGCGCGGTGGCCGCCCAGAGAATGCCGCTCTGGTGGGCCAGGACGTACTCACGCACAGCGCCGGGGATGAAACTACCTCCAGTTTGAATCCAAGGCACATGTGCTCACATGGTTGCTATTTTGGTGCACAAAACGCCTCACGCACCATTGAATCTAAGGCAAATCCGGACAATTTCCAACTCGAAAGCCGAGTGGCGCGCCTCACCCCGACCGACACGCAGGCGCCGACACCCGCGCCGGCACCCGCCCGACGGGTTAGTTTCGTCGCATGAGACGACCCGTCGGGTCCGGTTCACATCCCATGGTTCGGCCGGATACGGCGGCGCCCCCGCGCCCCGGTCCGGCCGCGGCGTGGGCGCGGTGGGGACGGCTCGGGGAGCGACGGCGGATCGTCGGATGGACCCTCGCCTGCGCGTGCTCGATCGCCGTATATCTGTATGTGCGCCACCTCAGCCACCCGTCCATGGTCGACCTCGTGGTCTACCGCGCCGAGGGGCTGGCGGTGCGCGAGGGGATCGACCTGTACGGCCCGCTGAACACGCCGCACGGCCTGCGCGCCACCTACCCGCCGTTCGCCGCGCTGTTGTTCGTGCCGTTCACCTACCTGCCCCTGCGGGTGCTGCTCGGGGTCGGCGTCGCGGTGAACCTGCTGCTTGTCGCGGTCGTGGTGCGCCTGTCGATGCGGTTGGTGGACCCCGAGGGGCGTCGGCTCGGGCCGGCGGTGGTGCCGGCGGCCACGACGTTCGCCATCTGGTTCGAGCCGGTGTTCACGACCATGCGGTACGGACAGGTCAATCTCGCCGTGGCGGCCATGGTCCTGTGGGACTTCACCCGGCCGCGCGGGGCCGCGTTGCGCGGGGTGGTGCTCGGGATCGCGACCGGGATCAAGGTCACCCCGGCGGTGTTCGTCGTGTACCTCCTCCTCACCGGGCGGCGCCGCGAGGCGGGCACGGCGCTGGCGACGGCGGCGGCGACCGTGGCGTTCTCCGCGATGGTGCTGCCGGGGGTCACCCGACGGTTCTGGACCGACCTGGTCTTCGATCCGGAGCGGGTCGGGCGGCTGGAGAACGCCGCGAACCAGTCGATCCGCGGCCTGCTCACCCGGCTCGCCGGCACCCGGGACCTCGGCCTCGGCTGGACCGCGGTGATCGTCGTAGTGAGCCTGCTCGGCCTGTGCTGCACGCTGATCGCGTACCGGCGGCGCGGGGACGCGTGGGGCCTGCCCGCGTGCGCGGTGACCGGATTGCTGGCCAGTCCGATCTCGTGGAGCCACCACTGGGTGTGGTGCGTGCCCATCGCCCTGCTGCTGTGGACCACGCTGCACGGCCCGCACACCCGGGCGCACACCGCGCTGTTCGCCGGTCTCCTGGTCTTCCCCAGCTTCCTGGTCTGGTCGGTGCCGCACCTGCCCGACCAGGAGTGGCACATGACGGATTTCGAACTGTTCCGCTCGTCCTGCTACGTGGCCTACGGCCTGGCCTTCGTGCTGGTGGCGGCCCACCCGGGCCGGGTACGCCCGACGCGTGTGCCGCGCTCTTCGGTCGAGTTGACTGCCGGAATCCGGCAATGACCCGCGCGGGAGCGGATCCCTAGGCTCGGCGGATGATCGTCGGGCCGGTTCCGGAGGGAATCGGTCGAGGTACGGAGGACGCATGGGCAGGATCCGCATACGCTCGGTGGCCGTCGCCGCGTTGGCGCTCGGGGTGGCCGCGGTCGGGTGTTCCACGTCGGAGGACGAGTCCGGCGGCACCCCCACCCGGGTGAACACGGCGATGGGCGCGACCACGTTCCACGCCAAGGGGTCGACCACGGCGGTGGCCGGCGGCACCCAGGAGATCTGGTCCGACCCCCGTCAGGGGATGCACATCGTGATCACGATCGGCGGAACCGAACCGGCCGGCGAGATGTTCTGCCACGGCACGGACCTGTACATGAGCACCGACCTCGCGGTGGAATCGCTGCGCAAGGCGGGTGGCGCGGCCTACGACGTACCCGCGGACCTGAAGCAGTCCTTCGTGCGGGGACCCGCCAGGGACGGGTGCGGCATGTTCTACGAGGTCGCCTCCTCGGCCAAGGAGGACAGGAAGCTCGCCGCCACCGTCGCCGGCGTGCCGACCACCGCGATCGTCGCCCACCGGGGCACCACCACCGACACCTACTTCATCGCCGCCAAGGACAAGCCCTACGTGCTGCGTCTGGACTCCAACCGCGCCGGCCACGTCTCCACCACGAACTACGACTCCTTCGGCGCCCCGGTGACCATCCGACTGCCCACCGAGGACCGGATCGTCTCCATGAAGGACTTCCAAACCAAGGCCACCCTCCCCCGCTGACCCCGCGCCCCCCTGCCTCACCCGAACCCTTCGGCGGCCGGGAACGCCATTAGGGTGGCGGCATGGTGAAGCGTGGCCCGTATGGGAAGGGTGAGGCGAAGCGGCGGGAGATTCTTCGGGTCGCGCTGGAGGTTTTCGCCGAGGAGGGATACCGGGGGACCTCGCTGCGCAAGGTGGCGGCGCGGTGTGATCTGAGCCTGCCCGGGCTGATGCACTACTTCGCGTCCAAGGAAGATCTGCTGACGCAGGTGCTTCGGGCCCGGGACGAGGAGAACGGGCGGCTCTGGGACGAGTACGAGGGGCCCGATCCGCACCTGGAGATCGTGCGCGCGGGGGCGCGGGCGGCCGGGTTGATCGAGTTGTTCGTGTCGATGGCGGCGGCCGGCAGCGATCCGGAGCATCCGGCGCACGCGTTCTTCGCCGAGCGGTATCCGCGGGTGCGCGGGCAGATCCGGGAGCTGTTGGCCCGGCAGGCGCGCAACGGCGTGATCGAGAGCACGATTCCGCCGGAGCGGCTGGCGGCGCTGGTGCTGGCGGTGGCCGACGGCATCCAGTTGCAGTGGCTCAACGATCGTTCGGTGGACATGGAGCAGGCGCTCGAAGACCTGTTGGAACTGATCGCACCGCCGCGCCCCGACTAGGGCGTGTCTTCAGTCTCCCGTCGGGCTCCACGGCGCCCGGCACCGCACCTCGCCGCCCCGGAGAAACAGGCGAATAGAACCACTGTGCACCTGCTTCTCCGGCACGCCGATGCACGGCACCGGACACCGCGGAGCCCGACGGGAGACTGAAGACACGCCCTGGCGCCCGCGTCCCGGGCAGGGGTGGGCGGGGAGCCCACGGGGAAGGGGTCCCCGCCCACCCGACTCGCCGCGCTCAGCCGACGGGGGCGGCCACGCGGGCGGCGAGTTCCGCGAGTTGGTCGTGGGGGATGATGCCGCCGGCGAAGTCGGCGATCACCTCCAGCGGGACGCCCTGCGCGGCGCGCAGCAACATCGGGTCGTCCGCCAGGCGCGAGGCGATCGCATGCTCCGTCGCGGCCAGGCACTCCAGGAGCAGCGGGCCGCCGACGGGGTGGGCCAGCCATTCGCCGAGGGTGCTGCGCAGGTCCAGGCCGGTGCGCGAGGAGTCCTCGACGTCGACCTCGACGGTCAGGCGCACGTCCCGCGAGGACGCCGCCGCCTCGATCCGGTAGGTGCCGCCCTCCACCCGCCAACCGTCCTCGCGCACGCTGTAGTAGGCGAGGTCGGTCCGGGCGAAGGACACCACCACCTCGCGGCTCTCGCCCGCCTCCAGCCGCACGGAGGCGAAGCCGCGCAACTCGCGGACCGGACGCTCCACGCGGGACCCCGCCGGCGCCGCCGAGTAGATCTGTACGACCTCGCGCCCGGCCCGGTCGCCGATGTTGGTCACGGTGACCCGGACCGTGAACCCGGCACCCTCGTCGGTGCTCTCCACACGCAGGTCGCCGTAGTCGAACGTGGTGTAGGACAGGCCGTGCCCGAACGGGAAGGCGACCTCGCGGCGGGCCGCGTCGTAGCCCCGGTAGCCGACGAAGACGCCCTCGGCGTAGCGCACATGGCCCTCGGAACCGGGGAAGGACAGGAAGCTCGGCGCGTCCTCCAGGCGCAGCGGCACGGTCTCGGCGAGCTTGCCGGAGGGGTTGACCGCGCCGAACAGCACCCGGGCGAGCGCGCCGCCGCCGGCCTGGCCGAGCAGGAACCCCTCGACCAGCGCGGGCACCCGGTCGTGCCAGGGGGCGGTGCGCACCACGCCGCCGTTGGACAGCACCACCACCACCCGCGGATTGACCGTCAAAACCCGGTCCAGCAGCGCGAGTTGGTCCGCGGGCAGGTCGATGTGCTCGCGGTCGAAGCCCTCCGACTCGTCCTGGCGGGCCAGGCCGAGGAAGAGGACGACGGTGTCGCTCGCGGCGGCCACGCGCACCGCCTCGTCGGCCAACACGGCCGGATCGGCGTCGGGTTCGGGGCCGTCCGACAGCGGGTATCCGGCCGCGAACTCGACCCGGGCGCCGTCGGCCAGCGCGCGCAGCCGGTCCAGCGGTACGTCCACCCGGGTCGGCGTCACCTGGGAGCTGCCGCCGCCCTGGAAGCGCGGGGTGCGGGCCAGTTCGCCGAGCACCGCGATGCGCCCGGCGGTCGGGTCCAGGGGCAGCAGGCCGCCGTCGTTGCGCAGCAACACCACGCAGTTGTCGGCGGCTTCGCCGGCGAGGCGGTGGTGGTCGTCGTAGGGCGCGGTCGAGCCGTCGCCGGCCGGCCGGGCGCCCCGGTGGGCGAAGCGGATCAGCCGGGCGACCGAGCGGTCCAGTACGGCCTCGTCCAACTCGCCGGAGTCGACGGCGGCGACCACCTCGCGGTCGGTACGGCCGCCGGTCGGGGGCATCTCCAGGTCGAGGCCGGCGCGCAGCGCGGCGACCCGGTCGCGGACCGCTCCCCAGTCGGACATCACCAGGCCCTCGTAGCCCCATTCGGCGCGCAGGATGTCGGTGAGCAGCCGGGTGTTCTCGGACAGGGTCACGCCGTTGACGCCGTTGTACGCGCACATCACCGCCCACGGATCGTCGTCGCGGACGATACGTTCGAAGGCGCGCAGGTAGATCTCGCGCAGCGGGCGCTCGTCGATGTCCGCGCTGACCCGCATCCGTTCGGTTTCCTGGTTGTTGGCCGCGTAGTGCTTCAGGGTGGCCCCGACGCCGGCGTCCTGGAGGCCGCGCACCATCGCGCCGCCGAGCGCGGCGGAGTGCACGGGGTCCTCGGAGAAGTACTCGAAGTTGCGTCCGCACAGCGGCGATCGTTTGATGTTGATGCCGGGTCCCAGGAGTACGCCGATGCCGTGCGCGGCGGCCTCGACGGCGATCGCGCCGGCGACGCGGTGGGCGAGTTCGACGTCCCAGCTGCTGCCCAGGGCGACGGCGGGCGGATAGCACGTCGCGGGGGCGGCGGGGCGCAGGTCGAGCTGGCCGTTCTGCGGGTCCTCGCTCTGGAGCCGCAGTCCGTGCGGGCCGTCGGACATGGTGACCGCCGGGATGCCGGCCGCGTCGAGCCCCTTGGTGGTCATCTGTCCCGCACCGCTGGTCAGCGCGGCCTTGTCGGCGAGGGTGAGATCGTGCTCCACCGGGCGACTCCGATCGATGGCTTCGTGGGCGGGCCGGGGAGGGCACCGCCCGGTGCGAAAACCATAAGGTGATCGGTTTTCATGGTCAAGGGTGCCCGAAGGGCGTCGGATCCCGGGGACCTCGGGCTCGGCGGTGTACATCGTGTACACCAGCACCCATGGCGCCTGCTCGGCCGCCGCGTCCGGGTCTCTTGTGGTCGATTCGTCAAACAAACGGCGGTGACGGGGCCGGGACCGGTCCCGTCGTCGGGCCGGTCCCGGGAAGCGCCGTTCCTCGTATTCCCCGGTGGTGCCGTTCCGCAGGTGCTATTCCTCGATGACGCGGAGCGCGCCGGAGGGGCACAGGTCGGCCGCCTGGCGGGCGGCGCGGTGGGCGCGGGGTTCGGGGTGCGGCGTCAGTACGGTGACGAGGCCGTCGTCGTCCTGGTCGAAGAGTTCGGGTGCGCTCAGCGCGCACAGGCCCGCGCCGACGCAGACGCTCCGGTCGCCGGTCACCCGCAGCGCGACCCGTTCGGGGGCGGTCACCACGTCACCGGGAGTTCGTTGACCCCCTGGATCGAGGCGCCCGGCCGCAGTTTCACGTCCTCGACCGGGACGGCGAGTCGCAGCGTCGGCACCCGATCGAACAACGCGGCGATGATCACTTCGAGTTCGAGGCGGGCCAGGTTCTGGCCGAGGCACTGATGGATGCCGTAGCCGAAGGCGAGGTGGTGACGCGCCGAGCGCCGGATGTCGAAGGTGTCCGGATCCTCGAAGACCGAACCGTCCCGGTTGACGATGGAGTTCGCCACGATCACGCCGTCGCCCGCGCGGATCAGTTGTCCGTCGATCTCGATGTCGGCGACGGCCACGCGCCCGCCCGCGATGTCGGCGATGGCGAGGTAGCGCAACAACTCCTCGACCGCGCCCGGGATCAGGGTGGGATCGGCACGCAAGGCGGCGTGTTGTTCGGGGTGTTCGAGGAGGGTGATCACGCCGAGTGAGGTCATCGACGCGGTGGTCTCGTGGCCGGCCACGAGCAACAGGACGGCGGTGTCGACCAGTTCGGCGCGGTCGAGCGCGCCCTTGGCCACGTACTCCGTCACCATGTGGGACAGCAGGCCCGGACCGGGGTCTTGTTCGAGCCGGGCGATCAGTCCGCCGAGGTAGTCCTCCAGCAGGTCGCGCGCGGCCACCGCCTCCGGCCCGTCCACGGCCTGGAGCAGGCGCCTGCTCGCGTCCTGGAACAGGTCGTGGTCGGCGTACGGGACGCCGAGCAACTCGCAGATCACCATGGAGGGCACCGGTAAGGCGAGTCGGGTGACGAGGTCGGCGGGCGGACCGTCGGCGATCAGGTCGTCGATCGCGGCGTGCACGATGCGTTCCACATCCGGGCGCATGCCCTTGATCCGCCGCACGGTGAACTCGCTGATGGTCATCCGCCGCCGCGGCCCGTGCTCGGGCGGGTCCAGGGCGAGGAAACCGGGCTTGCGGTTGCGCAGCGCGTACAGACGGGGTGAGGTCAGCGGGAAGTCGGGGTTCGCGCGATTCGAGGACAGTCGGGGGTCGGCCAGTAGTTTCCGGGCCGCCTCGTACCGGGTCACCACCCACGCCGGGCGGCCGTCGTACAGGGTCACCCGACGCAGCGAACTCGGCGCGTCCCGTAGCGTGTTGTAGGTGTCGGGCAGTCGGTAGGGACAGGTGCGGTCGCTCGGGAAGGCGGGAGCCTCGTCGGGGCCGGCCCCGGTCGGGAAGGTCGGGGTCTCGTCGGTGGGGAAGGTCGCAGCGGTCTCGGTCATCGATCCCCTCGCAGCCTTGATCTGATAGAGAACGAGTGGTTCTCTGCTTGGGAGGCTAGGCTCATCCCACAGAGAACGCAACGATCTCTCGATAACTTTGAGGAGTTGACCTGTCACCGAATGTCGGCCCGGCGGTCGGGGTGAGCGTCGACCATCGCAAGGGGCCACGCCGCCGCGGCGAGGAGTTGGAGAACGCCATCCTGACGGCGACGCTGGCCGAACTGATGGATGTCGGCTACGCCGGACTGACCATGGAGCGGGTGGCCGCCCGCGCTCGCACGGGCAAGGCCACGCTCTATCGGCGCTGGCCCAGTCGCGCGGAACTGGCCATGGACGCATGCAAGTTGATCGGCGTGGGCGAGGGCGAACCACCCGACACCGGGGAACTGCGCTCGGACATGATCGCGCTGTTGCGGGAGATGGCGGCCAAGTTGGCCGGTCCGCTCGGCGGCATCCTGCGTGGACTGCTCGCCGAGACCACGCACGACCCCGAACTCGCCCGCCTGGTTCGGGAGCGGATGCATACGGTCGGCCCGGAACGGACCCGTCGGGTGCTCGAACGCGCCGTCAAGCGAGGTGAGATCGACGCCGGGGTGCCGACCTCGCGCCGAGCGGGTGTGGCCACCGACCTGCTGCGCAACGAATTCCTGTTGTTCGGGGCGCCGATCGCGGACGAGGTCGTGATCGACATCGTGGACGAGGTCTACCTGCCGCTGGTGCGGATGCGTTCGGCTCCGGCCGTCGGGCCCGAGTCGGGGGCGTGAGGGCGGGCGTCGACGCGGGACCGGCCGGCGGATCGCGGCCTTGTCGGACGCCGCCCGGATCCGCCGGACACCGGGCCCGGCCGGGTCGGTTCGGGGACCGGCCGACGATCGAGCGGACCTCGGCGATCAGGCGGGCGACCGGCGGCTCGGGCGCACGTTCGGTCCACATCACTGTCAGGACGGACGGTGCCGCGTCCATGACCGGGATCCAGCGCACGCCGGCGCGATCGCCTTCGGCGGGGCCACGGTCGCCAACGTGCTCGGTGTCCCCGCCGGCACCCTGGTCGGCGGACTCACCGACTGGCGCATCGTGTTGGTCGACCTGGGCGGTCCGGGGCCGGTGGTCGTGGTCGCGCCGGCCCTCCTGCTGCCGCCGATGCCCGCGTCACAACCGGTGCGGCTGCGCACCCTCGGCGAGCAGTTCCGCAACCCGATCGTGCGCGCCGGCGTGCCGGCCACCCTCCTCCTGGTGAGCGGCCACTTCGCGGCGTTCACCTTCGTCAGCCCGATCCTGCAGGACCGATCCGGGATCGACGAGACCTGATCGGTCCGGTCCTGCCGGCCTTCGGCCCGGCCGGGGGATCGTCGGCAACTTCCTCGCCGGCGCCGCCGCCGGCCGCGACGTACGCGGCACCATCGGCCTCGCGCTCGGCGCCCTGTTCGGCGGCGTCCCGGTCGACACCGTCTGCACAGCCGGCGTACTGCTCTTCGGCGCCGCCCTGAGCGCGCTGACCTCGCTCGCCGTGTGGGGAACCCGCAGGATCCGACCGGGACTTACTTCGGTCGGAGCGCGCCCGACCCGGAACGGTCATTACCCGCAGGGAATTGTCGGTCCCGGACGCCGAACGGAAGATTGTCGTCACGGGCCGCCGCACCGGCGGGCCGCCAACCCCCCCACACCCCCGGAGGTTCGCCATGTCCGCAGTCAAGTCGACGGCCGAGGTCATCGCGCAGTTCAACGACGCGTTCACCAAGCACGACCCGACGCTGATCGAGGGCCTGGTCGGCGAAGGTTGTGTGATGGTCACGGTCCAGCCCGCCCCGGACGGGACCCGCTACGAGGGGCTGGAGGCGTGCGAGACCTTCTGGAAGGACCTGGCGGCCGACCCGAAGGTCAGCTTCCAACCCGAGGACGTCTACGTCTTCGACGACCGCGCGGTGATCAAGTGGCGGGTGACATTCACGCCGGGCGAGGTGAACGAGGTGTTCGGCGAGGCGCACGCCGAGTCCATCACCGTGGCGGGCGTCAACCTCATGCAGGTGCGCGACGGTCGCATCGTCGAGGGGCTGGGGTACAGCAAGACGCCGTGATCCGCGGCGGGCCCGACACGGGGCGGGTCCGCCCCGGGAAGGGCGGGGGCCCCCCCCCCCCCCGGGGGGCCCCGGCCCCCCGGGGGGTGCCCGGTCACGACACCCCCAAGGCGGGCCCGTCGTCCACCGGCGCGGACGACGGGTTCGGCACAAACCGCGCGGGCGAGGTCCCAGGACCTCGCCCGCGCGGCCCGTCCACCTACGCTGGCAGCGTGAAACCCGCACCCCTCGGCACGCCCCGCCCGGACATCCAGACCCGCGCCGACCTGGAAACCCTCCTGCGCCGTTTCTACGAGGCCGCCTTCGCCGACCCGGTCATCGGCGCCCACTTCACCGAGATCGCGGGCACCAACCTCGAGACCCACCTCCCACGAATCACCGATTTCTGGGACCGCGCCCTGCTACGCGGCGCCGACTACCGAGGCGACCCGCCGGCCATCCACCGCACCCTCCACGAGAAAGCCCCCCTCACGGCTCACCATTTCGGCCGCTGGCTCCAGCTATGGCACGCAGCGGTGGACGGCGCCCACACAGGCACCCGAGCAGAACGAGCAAAATCCCAAGCCGACCGAATAGCCCGATCCATGCTCCGCCACCTACCCACCCCCAACCCCCCGGCCGAACACCCCCAGCCCGGCTTCATCCCGCTGACCACGCTCCACCTACGCCACCCCAACACATGAGCACAACCGCCCCACAACCCAACGCCAAACCCCCCGATCCAGCCACGCGGCACCCCCAGTCCACCCCAGCAGCCAGCCCATCCAGCGACCAAAGACAGGCAAGCCACAGCCGGGCCCCCGACTCGGGCCCCATCCAGCCCGTCCGGCGTTCGAGGACCCCCGGTCCGTAGCCCGGCCCGGCAGGCGCCCCGGCCCCCGTCCAGCCCGTCCGGCGTTTGAGGACAGGCGGGGCGCAGCCCGGCCCCGGAGGCGACTCGGGCCCCATTCGGCCCGTCCGGCGTTCGAGGACCCCCGGGCCGGAGGCCGGCCGCCGCCGCCGACGCGACCGGCATCGGCATACCCCGCCCACCGCCCCAGCCCCATCAGGGCCATGTGGCCGCGAGCCTTTCACCCCTCCGGCTGATCACCCTTACGCTTCAAATACCGCTCGAACTCCGCCGCGATCGCATCGCCCGACGCCTCCGGCAGATCCTCCGTGTCCCGCGCCGCCTCCAGCGACCGCACATACTCGGCCACCTCGGTGTCCTCGGCCGCGAGCTGATCCACGCCCACCTGCCACGCCCGCGCGTCCTCCGCGAGCTCGCCCATCGGCACGTTCACGTCGAGGAAGTCCTCCAGCCGCCGCAACAGCGCCAGCGTGGCCTTCGGCGACGGCGGCTGCGCCACGTAGTGCGGAACCGAGGCCCAAAACGTCAGCGCCGGCATGCCCGCGTGCGCGCACGCCTCCTGGAACACGCCCACGATCCCGGTCGGCCCCTCGTACCGCGACTGCTCCAGCCCCACGTTGCGCGCCACCACCGGGTCGGAGGTCGTCCCGTTGACCGGGACAGGCCGCGAGTGCGGCGCGTCGCCCAGCATCGCGCCCAGCACCACCACCGTCTCCACGCCCAACTCGTGCGCGAAGCCCAGCAGTTCGTTGCAGAACGAGCGCCAACGCAGGTTCGGCTCTATCCCGTGCACCAGCACCAGGTCACGACGCGGCTCGGTCAGCCGGACCACCGACAGCCGCGTGGTCGGCCAGGTGATCCGCCGGGTTTCGCCGTCGAGCCATATGGTCGGCCGATTCACCTGGAAGTCGTAATAGTCCTCGGCGTCGAGCGCCGCGAACACCTCGCCCTTCCAGACCCGGTCCAGGTGCTCGATCGCGGCGGAAGCGGCGTCGCCGGCGTCGTTCCAGCCCTCGAACGCGGCCACCATGACGGGGTCGATCAGCTCGGGCAGGTCGTCGAGCTCGATCACCCAGTGCCTCCTTCCGGCCGGGGCCGGGATCCGTGCGCCGCGGCCGACCGTACGTGGGGACCGCGAGAGCTGTACGGTCCCCACATTACGGGTTGCGGCACCCGCGACCAGACCCGCCGGCGCCGACTTCGCCCACAGTGAAATCCGCGCCCCGCCCACCGACCCGCGCGGCCAACCCACCACAAACGGCCCGGTAAACGTGTGTGACCACACGGTGACCAGTGGGACACGTCACCCGCGAGTCATCGAGCTCCCGACGAGGATCGCATTAAGCTGGCGCTCTGGCCCGAGCCGTCACGACGGCACCGGGCAAGCCGACAGCCGTCGCACCCATCGGAGACGCATTCTCATGACAGCAACCCCGCAGCAGCTTCGCGAAGCACTCGCCACCCGCGTCGTCGTCGCCGATGGAGCGATGGGAACCATGCTCCAGGCCCAGGATCCCAGCCTGGACGATTTCCAGGGCCACGAAGGCTGCAACGAGGTCCTGAACGTCACCCGACCCGACATCGTGCGCAACGTGCACAAGGAATACTTCGACGTCGGCGTGGACTGCGTCGAGACCAACACCTTCGGCGCCAACCTCGGCAACCTGGGCGAGTACGACATCCAGGACCGCATCTACGAACTCGCCGAAGCCGGCGCCCGGATCGCCCGTGAAGTGGCCGACGGCTACACCACGCCCGACCGCCCCCGCTGGGTGCTCGGCTCGATCGGCCCCGGCACCAAGCTGCCCAGCCTCGGCCACGTGCCCTTCGCCACGCTGCGCGACGCGTTCGAGGTCAACGCCGCCGGCCTGATCGACGGCGGCGCGCACGCCCTGCTCATCGAGACCAGCCAGGACCTGCTGCAGACCAAGGCGTCCATCATCGGCGCCCAGCGCGCCCTGAAGAAGGCCGGCGTCGACCTGCCGATCTTCGCCCAGGTCACCGTCGAGACCACCGGCGCCATGCTGATGGGCTCCGAGATCGGCGCCGCGCTCACCGCGCTGGAGCCGCTGGGCATCGACTTCATCGGCCTCAACTGCGCCACCGGCCCGGTCGAGATGAGCGAGCACCTGCGCCACCTCTCCCAGCACGCCGGCATCGGCGTCACCGCGATGCCCAACGCCGGCCTGCCGATCCTGACCAAGGACGGCGCGCACTACCCGCTCAGCCCCGACGAACTGGCCGACGCGCACGACACCTTCACCCGCGACTACGGCTTGGCCCTGGTCGGCGGCTGCTGCGGCACCACCCCCGCGCACCTGAAGGCCGTCGTCGAGCGGGTGCACGGGCGCGAGCTGACCCCGCGCAACCCCCGCCACGAGCCCGCCGCCGCCTCGCTCTACCAGTCGGTGCCCTTCCGCCAGGACCTGTCGTACCTGTCCATCGGCGAGCGCACCAACGCCAACGGCTCCAAGGCGTTCCGCGAGGCCATGCTCGAAGGCCGCTACGACGACTGCCTCGACATCGCCCGCGACCAGACCCGCGACGGCGCGCACATGCTCGACCTCAACGTCGACTACGTCGGCCGCGACGGCGTCGCCGACATGCGCGAACTCGCCGGCCGCCTCGCCACCGCCTCCACCCTGCCGATCATGCTCGACTCCACCGAGCCCGAGGTGCTCGAAGCGGGCCTGGAACTGCTCGGCGGGCGCGCCGTGGTCAACTCGGTCAACTACGAGGACGGCGACGGCCCCACCTCCCGCTTCCGGCGCATCATGCCGCTGGTCAAGGAGCACGGCGCGGCCGTGGTCGCGCTGACCATCGACGAGGAGGGCCAGGCCCGTACCGCCGAGTGGAAGGTCCGCGTTGCCGAGCGGCTGATCACCGCCCTCACGCAGGAGTGGGGGATCAAGGTCTCCGACATCATCATCGACGCGCTCACCTTCCCCATCGGCACCGGCCAGGAGGAGACCCGCCGCGACGGCATCGAGACCATCGAGGCGATCCGCGAGATCAAGCGCCGCCACCCCGAGGTGCAGACCACCCTCGGCCTGTCCAACGTCTCCTTCGGCCTCAACCCGGCCGCGCGCATCGTGCTCAACTCGGTCTTCCTCAACGAGTGCATCGAAGCCGGCCTCGACTCGGCGATCGTGCACGCCAGCAAGATCCTGCCGATGGCGCGCATCCCCGAGGAGCAGCGCGAGGTCGCCCTCGACATGGTCTACGACCGCCGGCGCGAGGACTACGACCCGCTCCAGCGCTTCCTGGAGCTGTTCGACGGCGTCGACGCCAAGTCCGTACGCGCCACCCGCGCCCAGGAACTGGCCGCACTCCCGCTGAACGAACGCCTGGAGCGGCGGATCATCGACGGCGAACGCGCCGGCCTGGAGGAAGACCTCGACGAGGCGCTGCGCGAACGCAGCGCGCTGGTCATCATCAACGACACCCTCCTGGCCGGCATGAAGGTCGTCGGCGAGCTGTTCGGCTCCGGCCAGATGCAGCTGCCGTTCGTGCTCCAGTCCGCCGAGGTGATGAAGTCCGCCGTCGCGCACCTGGAACCGCACATCGAAAAGGTCGAGGGCGAGGACGGCAAGGGCACCATCGTGCTCGCCACCGTCAAGGGCGACGTGCACGACATCGGCAAGAACCTCGTCGACATCATCCTGTCCAACAACGGCTACAACGTGGTCAACATCGGCATCAAGCAGCCGGTGTCCGCCATCCTCGAAGCCGCCGAGGAACACCGCGCCGACGTGATCGGGATGTCCGGCCTGCTGGTCAAGTCCACCGTGATCATGAAGGAAAACCTCCAGGAGCTGAACACCCGCGGCCTGGCCGCCGGCTACCCCGTCATCCTCGGCGGCGCCGCCCTCACCCGCGCCTACGTCGAAGAGGACCTGTACGACATCTACGCCGGCGAGGTCCGCTACGCCCGCGACGCCTTCGAGGGCCTGCGCCTGATGGACGCCCTGATGGGCGTCAAGCGCGGCGTGCCCGGCGTGGAGCTGCCCGCGCTGCGCCGGCGCAAGGTCGCCGCCGCCAAGGTGATCGAGACCGAGCCCGAGGAGATGCCCGCCCGCTCCGACGTCGCGGTCGACAACCCCGTGCCCACCCCGCCGTTCTGGGGCGACCGCGTGGTCAAGGGCATCCAGCTGAACGACTACGCGTCCTGGCTGGACGAGCGCGCCACCTTCATGGGCCAGTGGGGCCTCAAGCCCACCCGCGGCGGCGACGGGCCCTCCTACGAGGAACTCGTCGAAACCGAGGGCCGCCCGCGCCTGCGCTACTGGCTCGACCGCATCGTCACCGACAACCTCCTCGACGCGGGCGTGGTCTACGGCTACTTCCCGTGCGTGTCCAAGGGCGACGACCTGATCGTGCTCGACGACTCCGGCAACGAGCGCACCCGCTTCACCTTCCCGCGCCAACGCCGCGACCGGCACCTGTGCCTGGCCGACTTCTTCCGCCCCGAGGAATCCGGCGAGATCGACGTCGTCGGCTTCCAGATCGCCACCATGGGCCCGCGCCTGTCCGGCGCCACCGCCGAACTGTTCGCGGAGAACTCCTACCGCGACTACCTCGAACTGCACGGGCTGTCCGTACAACTCGCCGAAGCCCTCGCCGAATACTGGCACGCACGCGTGCGCGCCGAACTCGGCTTCGCCGGCGAGGACCCCGCCGACCTCGACGGCATGCTCAAGCTGCACTACCGCGGCGCGCGCTTCTCGCTCGGCTACGGCGCCTGCCCCGACCTCGAGGACCGGGCCAAGATCACCGCACTCCTGGGGCCCGAGCGCATCGGCGTCGAACTGTCCGAGGAGTTCCAACTCCACCCCGAACAGTCCACCGACGCCATCGTGCTCCACCACCCCGAGGCGAACTACTTCAACGCCCGCTGACCCACCCGTCCACACCGGCCGCAGCCGGGGCACCCACCGCCCCGGCCGCACCGGCGGCCCGAACGAGGCACATGCTCGGCGACGTCCTGCACACCCTCGCCTGCCCGCACTGCGGCGCCGACCTGGCGGGGGAGGACACCGGCCTGCGCTGCGCCGCCGGACACACCTTCGACATCGCCCGCCAGGGCTACGTCAACCTGCTCACCGGCAGCGGCCCCACCGGCACCGCCGACACCGCCGCCATGGTCGCCGCCCGGGTCGACTTCCTCGGCGCCGGCCACTACGACCGGCTCGGCGACGCGCTCGCCGCCGCCTGCGCCGACGCACCCCCCGGCACCCTCGTCGACGTCGGCGCCGGCACCGGCCACCACCTCGCGCGCGTCCTCGACGCCCTGCCGGACCGCCGCGGGCTCGCCCTGGACATCTCCAAATACGCGCTGCGCCGCGCCGCCCGCGCACACCCCCGCATGGGCGCGGCCGTCTGCGACGCCTGGCGCCCCCTGCCGGTGCGCGATGGCGTCGCCGCCCGCGTACTCAACGTGTTCGCCCCGCGCAACCCGCCCGAACTGCACCGCGTCCTGCACCCCGACGGGGCCCTGATCGTCGCCGCCCCCGCCCCCGGACACCTGGGCGAACTCGTCCCCGCCCTCGACCTGCTCCGCGTCGACACGGACAAGCAGGAGCGGATCGACGCCAAACTCGCCCCCTGGTTCACCCCCCGCGACCGGCGCACCCTCACCTACCCCATGACGCTCGACCACACCGCGATCGCCACCGTGGTCGCGATGGGCCCCAGCGCCTGGCACACCGACCCCGAGCAGCTGCGCACACGGCTCGCCGCGCTGGCGAACCCGCAGGTCGTGACCGCTTCGATCACTGTTTCCGCATACGACCCCGTTCGGCGGTTGCCCAATCCCTGACGACGCCGCACAATCGAGGACCCGCCGGAGCCAACCGGCGGATCCGACCCCTGGAGAGAACCCGCGTGAGGAGATTCACCCACCCCATCCACACCACCACGCCGCGAACCGGCGGAGAGGCGGCCACCCGATGACGGCAGCGCTGACGACCACCACCGGAGCCCGCCCGGGCCACGGCCTCCAAGCAGTCCTGTTCGACATGGACGGCACCCTGGTCGACACCGAACGCCACTGGTTCGCCACCGAGACCGCGGTGATGGCCGACCTCGGCTTCACCCTCACCGCGCAACACGCCGAGCAACTCCTCGGCAGCCCCATGGAGCGCGCGGTCACCTACCTGCTCTCGGTCTCCGGCCTGGACGTGCCGCCCGCCGAACTGGAGCACCGGATCAACGCCGACATGGTGCGCCGCCTGCGCGACGGCGTCGACCTGCGCCCCGGCGCCAAACGGCTGCTCGCCGAGGTCGACGACGCGGGCGTGCCGTGCGCGCTCGTCACCGCCTCCCAGCGGGTGATCGTGGACGCAGTCCTGCCCTCGATCGGCGCCCACCACTTCCGCCTCACCCTCGCCGGCGACGAGATCGCGCGCACCAAGCCGCACCCCGACCCGTACCTGACCGCGGCCCGCCGGCTCGACGCCGAACCCTGGGCCTGCGTGGTCGTCGAGGACTCGCCCACCGGAATCGCCGCCGGCGAGGCCGCCGGGTGCGCCGTGCTGGCCGTGCCGAGCATGACGCCCATCCCGCCCGCGCCCACGCGCACCGTGGTCGACTCCCTCGAAGAGGTCGACCTCGCGTACCTGCGCGACCTGGCCCGGGCCCGCGTCGCCCGCTGACCGGCGCCGCCGCCGCGCCCGCCCCACCCACAAACAGGTGGGAGCGGGCGGCCCCGAAGGCCCGCCCGCTCCCACATCCCCGTGTTTCCCCGTACTGCTTTGCTCGTTCCCCGCGGTTCCCCCGAACCGCGGTTCCCGTACTCCCCGGATTCGTTCCCCGCGATTCCCCCGAATCGCGGTTCCCGGGTCCCCGTGTTCCCCCGAATCGGAGCCCCCGTGCTCCGACCCGCAGTTCCCCGTCGGACCTGTCGACCTCCCGGCGGCGGTTTCCCCCGTCCCCGTGACCGCCGAGAGGTCTCCCGGTCGTGCTCCGCCCGATCCCCGAAGGAATCGGACCCCCGTAGTACTACCCCCGTAGTACTGCCCGTGGTTCCCGTTGCCGGGTTCCCCGTGTGATGTCCAGTGTTCGCGATCGGAAAGGGCAGGGCTTCAGGGAAGTCCCTCGCGTTGTCCGCACTCCCTCGCGCGCCCCGCCACACCGTTGAGTACGGACCGCGACTCCGCCCCTGGGAGGAGATCGCCCCACCGCTCCTCCCAGGGGACGAGACCAAGGCCCCAGGGGGTCAAAACCCCCGGCCGGGGGCCCTACCGTAAGAGACGTGCGCGCCGTGACCCCCGACCCGGACACCCCCGCCGGGACCTCAGACCGACCCGCCCCGAGCGATCTCGCGCCCCGGGTCGTGCGACCACGCGCCGGCCTCGCCGACATCGTCCACGAACTCGGCCGCGACGCGCGGCAACCCTGGCCGCGCCCCACCGTGCTCGACCTGGCCCTGGTCGTCCTGCTGTCCGTCTTCGCCGTCGGCGGCCTGTACTTTCGCGAACTCGGCCTGCGCGACGTGCGCGACCCCGACGTGTGGGGCGTACTGCTCGCCCTGCTGACCGCCGTGCCGCTGCTGTGGCGCGGCGCGCACTCGCTGCGCGTCCTCGTTGCGGTCAGCGCCGCGGGGCTGCTCCTCGCCGGCGCGCACTACGAGTCCGCGGGCGCCGGCATCGGCCAGATCGTCGCGCTGTACGCCGTCGCCGTCGGCCGCTCCCGCGTGCCCGCCGCCGTCGCGCTCGGCTTCACCGAGAGCGCCACCGTCGTCTGGCTCGCGCTCCGCGACAGCGACATCGTCTTCCTCGACGTGGTGGCCAACCTCGCCGCGATCTTCGCCGTCTGGGCCTTCGCCCGCAGCGTCGGCTTCCGCCGCGCCTACACCGCCGAACTCGAGGCCCGCGCCGACCGCCTGGAACGCACCCGCGAAGCCGACACCCGCGCCGCGATCGCCGAGGAACGCGGCCGCATCGCCCGCGAACTGCACGACGTCGTCGCCCACCACGTCTCGGTGATGACCGTGCAGGCCTCCGCCGCGCAGCGCATGGTCGCGCGCAACCCCGACCGGGCCAAGGAGGCGATGGCCGCCGTCGAACAGACCGGCCGCGGCGCCCTCGTCGAGATGCGCCGCCTCGTCGGCATCCTGCGCGACACCACCGACGCCGTCGGCGGCCCCAACGAGGGACACAACGCCCCCCAACCCGGCCTGGACCAACTCGACACCCTCGTCACCCAGGTCCGCGAGGCCGGCCTGCCCGTCGAGCTGTCCCTGGAGGGCGCCCCCTGCGCCCTGCCGCCCGGCATCGACCTCGCCGCCTACCGGATCGTCCAGGAAGCCCTCACGAACACGCTCAAGCACGCCGGCCCCGCCGAGGCCCGGGTGCTGCTGCGCTACAGCCGCACCGAACTCCTGGTCCGCGTCGCCGACGACGGCCGCGGCGGCAGCACCGCGCCCACCGGCGAACGCACCGGACACGGCCTGCTCGGCATGCGTGAGAGGGTCTCCCTCTACGGTGGACGCCTGTACGCAGGCCCCCGCGCCCAGGACGGCTTCGAAGTCCTGGCCCGCATCCCCCTGTCCGCCACGAACCCCACCGACACCGCCGCCCCGCCGGACGGTGTCGCCCCCGACCGACTGGAGCAGACCCGCCCATGACGATCCGCGTCATCCTGGTCGACGATCAGCCGCTGCTGCGCACCGGCTTCCGGATGATCCTGGAGGCCGAGCCCGACATCGCCGTCGTCGGCGAGGCCGCCGACGGCGAACAGGCCGTCGAACAGGTCCGCGCCCTGCAACCCGACGTGGTGCTGATGGACATCCGCATGCCCCGGATGGACGGCGTCGAGGCCACCCGCCGGATCGCCGGATCGGGCCGCGACGGGGAAAACGCCGCCCGCGTCCTCGTGCTCACCACGTTCGACCTCGACGAATACGTGGTCGAGGCGCTGCGCGCGGGCGCCAGCGGCTTCCTGCTCAAGGACGTGCCCGCCGACGACCTCGTCGCCGCCATCCGGGTCATCGCCGAGGGCGAGGCGCTGCTCGCGCCCAGCATCACCCGGCGCCTGCTCGACATGTACGCCGCCCGGCTGCCCTCCGCCGAGGACCCCACCCCCGACACGCTCGCGATGCTCACCGAGCGCGAGGTGGAGGTGCTGCGCCTGGTCGCGCGCGGGATGTCCAACGCGGAGATCGCCGCCGAACTGTACGTCAGCGAGACCACCGTCAAGACGCACGTCGGCCACGTGCTGACCAAACTCGGCCTGCGCGACCGGGTCCAGGCCGCCGTGTACGCCTACGAAAGCGGCCTGGTGCGCCCCGGCGCCATCTGAGCGCCCGCCCGGCCCCGTCGGACGGGACCGCTACGGGGCCGGCACCACCGGCAGCGGATACACCGGGGGTGTGCCACCGAACTCGGGGCACACCTCCCGGTGGTCGCACCACCCGCACAACTTCGACTTCCGCGGCAGCCACTCGCCCGTGCGCGTGGCCAGGTCGATCGCCTCCCACAGCGCGCGCAGCTTGCGCTCGACCGCGAGCAGCTCGCCCTCGTCCGGGTCGTAGGTGATCACGTCGCCGCTGCCCAGATAAACCAGCTGCAACCGGCGCGGCACCCGGCCGTGCCGGCGCCACAACACCAGGGCGTAGAACTTCATCTGGAACAGCGGCTTGTCCTGGAACATCGGCGACGGCGCCTTGCCCGTCTTGTAGTCCACCACCCGCAGATCACCCCCCGGCGCCACATCCAGCCGGTCCACCACCCCGCGCAACACCAGGCCGTCCTCCAGCGTGGTCTGCACGTACAGCTCGCGCCGGGCGGGCTCCAGGCGGTTCGGATCCTCCAGCGTGAAGTAGCGCTCCACCAGCTTGTCGGCGTCCGCCAGCCACGCACCCAGACCCGCGACGTCCTCGCCGAACAACTCGGCCAGCTCCGGCCGCTCGGCCAACAACGCATCCCACGCCGGCCGCACCATCGCCACCGCCCGCTCCGGCGTGCGCTGCCCGCTCGGCAGATCGAACAACCGCTCCAGGACGGTGTGCACCACCGTGCCGCGCGTGGCCGCCGCGCTCGGCTTCTCCGGCAGCTTGTCGATCACCCGCAGCCGATACAGCAGCGGGCACTGCATGAAGTCGGCCGCCCGCGACGGCGACAACGACACCGGCGGCCGCGACTCCCGCACACCGGCCTGGGCGGGCACCGCGACACTCGGCGCGGCGGCGGGATCGACATCGGCCGACGCGACGCCGGCGGCTTCGGAGGAGCTGGCACTCATGCCGCACACCCTATGCGCGCACGGCGACACCCTGTGCGCCCGCGCGGGTCGAAGGCCCTGTCCATCGCGACTACCAGTCAGTAGAGTCCGGCTCCGCGAGGCGCGATACCGGCCCGCGAGTCCCACGCACGCCCTCCCCGTCCCCCACCCCTCGTCACGACGGAGGCCCCATGCGCGTCCCCACCCGCACCCGACTGCTCGGCGCCGCGACACTCGCCGGCGGCCTGCTCCTGGCGGGCCTGCCCGGCCCCGCGTACGCGCAGGGCGGGCACCACGGCCGCGGACCCGACAAGATCACCGTCGGCGACCGCACCTTCATCGCCGACGAGCACGGGCGGGCCACCCAGTGGCGCGGCTTCAACATCGGCGACAAGGCCCACCGCGGCGCGCAGGCGTTCAAGGACGTCACCGAGAACCAGTTCCGCGAACTGTCCTCGCGCGGCTTCAACCTCGCCCGGGTGCTGTTCTTCTGGGACGACCTGGAGCCGCGCCCGGGCCGCTACGACCGCGACTACCTCGCCCGCATCGGCCGCATCCTCGACTGGGCCCGGAAGTACGACGTCAAGGTGATCCTCGACGCGCACCAGGACGTCTACGGGCCCTACTTCTCCGACCACCGCGGCAACCCCGAGTGGACCACCCGCGACGAGGGCCTGCCGTACGAGCCGGTGCCCGGCGACTGGTTCGCCGAGTACTACACGCCCGGCGTCCAGGCCGCGTTCGACCACCTGTACGAGGACCGCGACCTGCGGCGCGCGCAGGCGGCCATGTGGACCAGGGTCGCCGCCACGTTCGGCCGGCACCCCGCGGTGCTCGGCTACGACCTGATGAACGAGCCGATGGGCCGCTTCCGCGACGGCGAGGACATCCCCACCGCCGCCGCCCGGCTCGAATCGACCCAGATCACCGACACGTGGAACCGGCTCACCGACGCGATCCGCCTCGTCGACCGCCGCAACTGGATCTTCGTCGAACCCACCCCGATCGTCGGCCTCGGCGTGCCCACCGCGCTCGGCCCGATCAGCGACGACAAGGTCGCCTACGCCCCGCACTTCTACGAGACCGCCATGGAGACCGGCGCCGACTACGACCCGGCCGGCGGCTTCATCGAGAACTACGAGGCCGCGATCACCGCCTACCCCAAGGCGAACAAACTGCCGCTGATCGTGGGGGAGTGGGGCCCGCCCGACCAGTCGCTGCCCAACATCCCGCTGTTCTACCGACGCATGACCGCCGCCATGGACCGCTTCGGCACCGGCTGGGCCGGCTGGCAATGGTGCAACGGCGGCGGCTACTGCACCTTCGACGCCGACGGCCGCATGAAGCCCAACAACAAACTCCTGATCCAGCCCTACGCCCGCGCGGTGGCCGGAAACCCGGAGTCGTACACCTACGACATCGACACCCGCACCTACACCCTGACCTTCACGACCCGGCGGGGCGCCGATGCTCCAACGGAGATCACCCTCCCGAAGGACGTATACGCCGAACCCCCGACAATCCGCGTTGCCGGGCCGGGGCGGGCCCGGGTGGATACCCATGGCACCGTCGCCCGCGTCGACACCTCGGCGGCGGGGCGGTACACGGTGACGGTCACGCCGGGGCGTTGAGCCGGTAGGGAGGTGGGAGTGGGCTGGGGCGACGGGGGAGGGGCTACGCGCGGTGGGGGCGTGAGCGAGGGTGGGGCAGCGCGGGGTGGGTCGTGGCGCGGGCGGAGGGCTGCACGTCTGCTTCGCAGCCGCGGCGGGTCGTCGCTCCGCCCCGAGACGCCCGTCCGCTACGCGCCCGGGGGCGCTGCGCTGCGCGGGGGACCGCTTTGCGCTGCGGTGCGCGTCCGCTACGCGGCCGACGGGCAGCCCAATCAGCCCCCGCGCCCACTTCGCGACCAGGGCAGCCCAATCAGCCCGGCCGGCGTTCGAGGCCAAAAAGGGTCCGCGATGACTCGTCGCAACCTCGGCGCGCGTCGTAAGCAGCGCCCCCGGCCCGGTAGGGGCAGCCCAATCAGCCCGGCCGGCGTTCGAGGCCAAAAAAGGTGCGCCACCACCCGGCGCGAGCTCGACGCGCGCCGCAAGCGAGCCCCTCAGCCCGGCCGGCGCATGAGGCCAAGCAGCCCGGGCCGGCGCATGAGGCCAAAAGCCCGCACTCACCCTCGCATCATGGCCAAAAACGCATGCTCCACATCCGTCCGAGCCAGCACCCCGTACACCCGCCCATCCGGCTCCACGACCAGATACTCACTCGCGGGAGCGCCCCGCATCGCCACCAACAACTCCTCACCCGCCAAATCCGCCGGCACCCGCATCCCCTCCGCCAGATCCCGCGCCAACGCCCCCACCGCCACCCACGGCCGCCGATGCTCCGGCGTCGCCAACACCGCCGACTCGCGCACCAGCGCGACCGGCTCCCCGCCCCCGTCCACCACCACCAGCCCCCGCGCCCCCTCCTCGTGCGCCCGCCGCAACGCCTCCGCCAACGGCACGCTCGCCGCCACCGGAATCGCCCGCCGCGTCAGCACCCGCACCCGCAACTGCGGCAACCGCTCGCGCAACCGCTCCGCCCGCAACGACTGCACCGCCCCCGCCCACATGAAACCGGCCACCAACGCGCCGAAGATCATCGTGTACGTGCGTGCGCCCGCATCCGCCCCCAACGACCACGCCACCGCGGCGACCAGCACCACCACCGCCAGCACCCGCCCGGCCCACGACGCCGCGATCGTGCCCGCCAACGGCCGCCCGCTGACCCGCCACACCACCGCCCGCAACATCCGGCCACCGTCCAACGGCAACCCCGGCAGCAGATTGAACGCCGCCACCAACAGATTGGACACCGCCAACAACGCGATCATCCGCCCCGGCAACGTGTCCACGTGCAACGCCAGGCCGATCAGCCAAAACCCGCCACCCAGCACCAACGACAACGCCGGCCCCGCCGCCGACACCAGGAACTCGTGCCGCGCCGTCTCCGGCTTGTCGATCTCCGACACCCCGCCCAGGAACTGGATCGTGATCCGCCGCACCGGCAGACCCAGCCGCAGCGCCGTCACCGCGTGCGCCAACTCGTGCACCAGCACCGACACGTACAACAACACCGCGAAGCCGAACGACAACACGAACCGCCACGGCCCCAGATCCGGGAACAGACTCTGGAACGTCGGCGCGAACAACACGGTGATCACCGCCGCGATCACGAACCACGTCGGCGCCACATAGACCGGCACCCCGAACGGACGCCCCATGAGCAGGCCACGCCTCGGCTCCCGGCGCGGAGCCTCGTCCTGCCGCACCCGGCGTCCCTGCGGCCTGCTCGAATCAGTCACGCTCAAGATGCTATGCAACCGAGCCCCGGTTCGACCCCCATGGGCCCCGGACCCACGCGTCGGAGCGTCGCCGCCGACCGACTAGGCTGACCCCCATGTCCGAACCGACCGGTACCGCGCGCAGGCGCGGACCCTTCCAGGTCGGGGACCAGGTTCAGCTGACCGATCCCAAGGGCCGCCACCACACCTTCACCCTCGAAGCGGGCAAGGCGTTCCACACCCACAAGGGCTCGTTTCAACACGACGCGCTGATCGGCGCCCCCGAAGGAACCGTCGTACGGTCCACCGGGAACACCGACTACCTCGCGCTGCGACCTCTGCTCCCCGACTTCGTCCTGTCCATGCCCCGCGGCGCCGCGGTGATCTACCCCAAGGACGCCGGCCAGATCCTCGCGATGGCCGACATCTTCGCCGGCGCCCGCGTCGTCGAGGCCGGCGTCGGCTCCGGAGCGCTGAGCACCTTCCTGCTCCGCGCCATCGGCGACAGCGGGCAGCTCGCCTCCTACGAACGCCGACAGGACTTCGCGGACATCGCCCGCAAGAACGTCGAACGTTACTTCGGCGCCCCCCACCCCGCGTGGAAGCTGACCGTCGGCGACCTCCAGGACAACCTCGTCGAGACCGGCGTCGACCGCGTCATCCTCGACATGCTCGCGCCCTGGGAATGCCTCGACGCGGTCTACAAGGCGCTCGCCCCCGGCGGCCTGGTGTGCTGCTACGTGGCCACCACCACACAGCTCTCGCGCACCGTGGAGACCATGCGGGTGATGAACTGCTTCACCGAACCGCAGCCGTTCGAGTCGATGGTGCGCTCCTGGCACGTCGAGGGCCTCGCGGTGCGCCCCGACCACCGGATGATCGGACACACCGGCTTCCTGGTCACCGCCCGCCGACTGGCCGACGGGGTGGAACCGCCGCTGCGCCGGCGCCGCCCGTCCAAGGGCTCCTACGGCGACGACTACGCCGGCCCCGGCGCGGAGGCGGGCGACTCGGCGGCATCCTGACCCACCGTCAGCGACGGGTCGAATCGCCGGTAATGGTTGAGACAAGGCGGGCCGGAACCCTGTACCGGGGCCCGGCCCGCCGCATATGGTCATCCACCGTGGCGGACGATCACTCTGAGAACCGGCCCGTGCGCGGCGACAGTCCCCGCGGGCTCGCGACCACCGACGGACCACCCGACACCACGATCCCCCCGCACCGCGAGATACCCGACGTACGCAACGGCATCGCCTTCGCCGCCGCGGGCATCGTGTTCCTGTTCATCGTCGTGACCGGCCTGGTCATCTGGGCCGCCGCATCCCTCGACGGCGGCATACCCGGCGTCACCGCACCGGCCCGGGGCCGCCCCAACCAACAGGACCCCCCGGCCGCGCCGCGCACCCTCGAACCCACCCACGCCGGCGGCACCACCACCGAGCAGGGGCGAAAACCGGCCGGCCCACCCACCGAGACGGTGCAGGCCGCACCGCTCGCGGGCAACCGCCGACCCGCCGGCGGCCCGAGCGCCGCCGAACTCGCCGGGCTCGCCCTCCCCCTCGACTGCCCCGGCGTCGGCACCCGCGTCCACAACGTGCTCACCGACCCCGACGGGCCCACCGTGGTCCGCGTCACCTGCGCCGCCGGCTCCGGCAGCCCGCCCACCGCGCTGCTCGCCTACGCCTGGGACGCCGGCGCGCCGCGCCTGGTGGCCACCCTCCTCGGCACCGACGAGGGCCTGCTGGTCGACGACTTCACCCGCGCCGGCGACACGATCACCGCACACGCGCAGGGCTGGTCCACGCCCGACATCCCGCGCTGCTGCCCCGACACGAGCACGACACTGCGCTGGCGACTGACTCCACTCGGTGCCCAACGGATCTGACGCGTCGCCAGACACGAGACCACAAAGCGGAATTCAGGAGGCTTCCGGCCCGAATACCTCGACCCCGTCGGAAACACGACGCATGTGGATGCATTCCCCGGGACACTTGCGTGTGGCGTCGATCACGTCCACGAGCAGCGGCGCGGGCACCGGAACCACCGCGCCCGGCTCGGTGCGCAGCTCGTCGTCCGCGCCCTTGACGTACGCCAGCCCGTCGATGTCCAGCTCGAAGACCTCCCGCGCGTACTGGACGCAGATGCCGTCCCCGGTGCAGAGATCCTGATCGATCCAGACCTCGAGGGGTTCGTTTTCCGCGGACATGCGGCCTCTCTCTTCACCGATTCGTACCGACACGCGACCAACAGACCCTACTCGCGCCTGCTTCCCGACGCGGTCGGGTGGGTATCTGATCCTCACAAGCGTGGGGGCAATCGCACGGGTGAAGATCGGACACGCCCGGACAGTCTTGCTGATCAAGGGGTTTCAACCCCTCCTGCCATAGGTAGGGTCGGAGACGTCGCAGCTCCCAGGAGGAGGTGAGGGCCGTGGCAGTCCACGACGACGACATGAACCGTGGTGGGAGGCCGGCTCGGGGTACGGACGACCTCGTAAGCCAGGTTTCTTTTCTAGAGCAGGAAGTCGCCGTCCTGCGTCGCAAGCTCGCCGACTCACCGCGCCAGAGCCGTTTGCTCGAGGAGCGGGTCGTCGATCTTCAGACGTCCTTGGCCGGCATGACCACACAAAACGAGCGACTGGTCGCGACCTTGCGAGAGGCCCGCGATCAGATCGTGGCCCTCAAGGAGGAAGTGGACAGACTCGCCCAACCCCCCTCGGGGTTCGGCGTGTTCCTACAGGCCAACGAGGACGGCACGGCCGACATCTTCACCGGCGGGCGCAAGCTGCGCGTGAACGTCAGCCCCAACATCGAGCCCGACGAACTCCGGCGTGGCCAAGAGGTCATGCTCAACGAGGCCATGAACGTCGTCGACGCCATGGAGTACGAGCTGATCGGCGACGTCGTGATGCTCAAGGAACTCCTCGAGGACGGCGAACGCGCCCTGGTCATCGGGCACACCGACGAGGAGCGCGTGGTGCGCCTCGCCGAGCCGCTGCTCGACGCCCCGCTGCGCGCGGGCGACTCGCTCCTGCTCGACTCCCGCTCGGGCTACGTGTACGAGCGGGTGCCCAAGAGCGAGGTCGAGGAACTGGTCCTCGAAGAGGTCCCGGACATCGACTACACCAAGATCGGCGGTCTGCGGAACCAGATCGAGATGATCCGCGACGCGGTGGAACTGCCCTACCTCCACCCCGACCTGTTCAAGGAACACGAGCTGCGCCCGCCCAAGGGCATCCTGCTCTACGGTCCGCCCGGCTGCGGCAAGACGCTGATCGCCAAGGCCGTGGCCAACTCCCTCGCGAAGAAGGTCGCCGAGGCCCAGGGCAACGAACAGGGCAAGAGCTACTTCCTCAACATCAAGGGCCCCGAACTCCTCAACAAGTACGTCGGCGAGACCGAGCGGCACATCCGCCTGGTCTTCCAGCGGGCCCGCGAGAAGGCCAGCGAGGGCACCCCCGTCATCGTCTTCTTCGACGAGATGGACTCGCTCTTCCGCACCCGCGGCTCGGGCGTCAGCTCGGACGTGGAGAACACCATCGTCCCCCAGCTGCTGTCCGAGATCGACGGCGTGGAGGGCCTGGAGAACGTCATCGTCATCGGTGCCTCCAACCGCGAGGACATGATCGACCCGGCCATCCTGCGCCCGGGCCGACTCGACGTGAAGATCAAGATCGAACGTCCGGACGCCGAGGCGGCCAAGGACATCTTCGCGAAGTACCTCAAGGTCTCGCTGCCGCTGCACGACGACGACCTGGCCGAACACGACGGCAACCGCGACGCCACGGTCACCGGGATGATCCAGGTCGCGGTGGAGCGGATGTACTCGGAGAACGAGGAGAACCGCTTCCTGGAGGTCACCTACGCCAACGGTGACAAGGAGACCCTGTACTTCAAGGACTTCAACTCCGGCGCGATGATCGAGAACATCGTGGGTCGCGCGAAGAAGATGGCGATCAAGGACTTCCTGGAGCACCGCCAAAAGGGCATCCGGGTGGCCCACCTGCTCGCCGCGTGCGTCGACGAGTTCAAGGAGAACGAGGACCTGCCCAACACCACCAACCCCGACGACTGGGCCCGGATCTCCGGCAAGAAGGGCGAGCGGATCGTCTACATCCGTACCCTGGTCTCCGGCAAGCAGGGCGACGAGGCCGGGCGCTCCATCGACACGGTGGCCAACACCGGTCAGTACCTCTGATCCCCATCGAGCATCGATTGACCACCGCCGCCGCGGCCCCCGGTGCGGGGGCACAACCGGGGGGGGCCCCGGGCGGGCCCCCCCCAACAGGGTCGGGTTAAAAAAAAACAGCCCCCCACACAAAA
>NZ_JBSHGZ010000029.1:0-22277 GCF_053618075.1 Embleya sp. NPDC055664 | reverse complement strand
CGCGCGCACGTCCCACTATTTTCCGCACCCGGCTCGCGCGAGTCGGCGGCGTCCACCCCCCCCCCCCCCCCCGGCTGTCCCCGCCCCCCCGCGGCCCCCGGCGCCGTGCCGGCACGACACTTCCGCACAGGGCAATAGTTCCGGCCGTATCCCCAAGGCAATCCAACGGCAATAGGCTCGGCAGCATGACCAGGGTGTACCCCGACCACGGAGAGTGTGGGACGGGTACCGGCCGGGTGAGGGACGAGGGGGTCGCATGACCGTCCGGCGTGTGATGGGCATCGAAACCGAGTACGGAATCTCCGTACCCGGACATCCGAACGCCAACGCGATGTTGACGTCTTCCCAGATCGTGAACGCGTACGCCGCAGCGATGCAGCGGGCCCGCCGGGCCCGCTGGGACTTCGAGGAGGAGAATCCGCTGCGCGACGCGCGCGGGTTCGACCTCGCGCGCGAGCTGGCCGACTCGAGCCAGCTGACCGACGAGGACGTCGGTCTGGCCAACGTGATCCTGACCAACGGCGCTCGGCTCTACGTCGACCACGCCCACCCGGAGTACAGCGCGCCCGAGACCACCAACCCGCGCGACGCGGTGATCTGGGACAAGGCCGGCGAGCGGATCATGGCCGAGGCCGCACGCCGGGCCGGCGAGCTGCCCGGCGGGCAGCAGATCCTGCTCTACAAGAACAACACCGACAACAAGGGCGCGTCCTACGGCACCCATGAGAACTACCTCATGCAGCGCGCCACGCCGTTCGCCGACATCGTCCGGCACCTGACCCCGTTCTTCGTCTCCCGGCAGGTGATCTGCGGCGCGGGCCGGGTGGGCATCGGCCAGGACGGCTCCACGCACGGCTTCCAGATCAGCCAGCGCGCGGACTACTTCGAGGTCGAGGTCGGCCTGGAGACCACGCTCAAGCGGCCGATCATCAACACCCGCGACGAACCACACGCGGACGCCGAGAAGTACCGGCGCCTGCACGTGATCATCGGCGACGCCAACCTGTCCGAGGTGTCCACCTACCTCAAGCTCGGCACCACCGCGCTGGTCCTGTCGATGATCGAGGACCGCTTCCTGGGCAACGACCTGACCGTCGACCAGCCGGTGCGCACGCTGCACGAGGTGTCCCACGACCCGACCCTCAAGCAGCTGATCACGCTGCGCAGCGGCCGGAAGCTGACCGCGATCCAGCTCCAGCTCGAATACCTCGAGTTGGCCCGGAAGTACGTCGAGAACCGGTTCGGCAAGGACGTCGACGCCGACACCACGGACGTGCTCGACCGCTGGGAGTCGGTGCTCGCCCGCCTGGAGACCGATCCGATGTCGCTGGCGCGCGAGCTGGACTGGGTGGCCAAGCTCCAACTCCTGGAGGGTTACCGGCAGCGGGACGCCCTCGACTGGGACGCGCCGAGGCTGCACCTGGTCGACCTCCAGTACGCCGACGTACGGCCCGACAAGGGGCTGTACAACAAGCTGGAGGACCGCTTCGAGCGGATCGCCGGCGAGGCCGAGGTGCAGCGCGCGGTGCATCTGCCGCCGGAGGACACCAGGGCCTACTTCCGCGGCCGGTGTCTGGAGCAGTACGCCGACGAGGTCGCGGCGGCCTCGTGGGACTCGGTGATCTTCGACGTCGCCGGTCACGACTCGCTCCAGCGGGTACCCACCCTGGAGCCGCTGCGCGGGACGAAGGCCCACGTGAAGGACCTGCTCGACCGCTGCCGCACCGCCGAGGATCTGGTCCGCGCGCTCACGGGTGGGTGACCTCGCCCGTTCGCGGGAACAAAGCGAACGGACGGATAAATCGTGTTCCGGAACACCGGGCATCCGACACTCGTTGGCACTTACACCCCCGATCCTTCGGGATCGGGGGTGTGGATCCTCCAGGGAATGGATAAGCACCGGTTCAAGGAAATGATCTCAAGGTGGGGTGAGTGACATGGCCACTAAGGACAGCGGCGGTCAACAGCGCGCGACAAAGCGCTCGGAAGAGGTCGAGGAGACCACCGCCGAAGCCCAGTCGGACGTGCAGGAACGGCACGAAAAGTTGACGGACGACGTCGACGCGGTATTGGACGAAATTGACGAGGTGCTCGAGGAGAATGCCGAGGAATTTGTGCGCGGGTTTGTGCAGAAAGGTGGGGAATAGTACCAAATGTCCGATTTGAAATCGGGCAAGGAGTGCCCTGATTGCAAGGCATGGAAGCCTGCTCAGGATTTCAGGCGCAGTGCGGGAAATCCTGACGGGCTTTCATGGTATTGCCGTGAGTGTTTCCGCAGGCGGGATGCAGATTCGTACCGTGCCCGACGGGAGCGGGCCGGATTCAAGGTGCGGCCCAAAATCGACGTGCCGGACGGGCATAAGCGCTGTCCGAAATGCGAAGAGATCAAACCGCATCCCGAATGGCATAAAAGCGCCCGGCAGTGGGATGGTTTGGCGGCGGCTTGTAAAGCCTGTCGCAAAATTGAGGGTCGTGTCGGGCATCTCAAGCGCAAGTACGGCATGACCGAGGCCGATTATCGGGCCATGGTCGCCGACCAAATGGGCGTATGTCCGATCTGTCGGTCCACCCGGCCCGAGCACGTCGATCATGATCACGAAACCGGTAGGGTCCGAGCCGTACTCTGCTTCGACTGCAATGCCGCACTGGGCATGTTCAAGGATCGACCCGACGCGTTGCGCCGGGCCGCAACCTATGTGGAAGGGATCGTGTGGAAGCCAACACTCGTGGCACCGGGCGTCTACCGGCTGCCTTCCTGACCCCCGGGTCGTCCTCGTTCGCCGAATTCCTCGACGCGTATCGGCCCGAGCTGTTGCCCGCGCGTAGGACGCCGCCGCTGCAGCCCGTGACGATCGAGGCGCCGCACGGTACGACGATCGTGACCGCGACGTTCGACGGTGGCGTGGTGATGGCCGGTGACCGGCGGGCCACGATGGGGAACCTGATCGCACAGCGGGACATCGAGAAGGTGTTCCCGGCCGACGAGTACTCGGTCGTGGGCATCGCCGGCACCGCCGGGCTCGCGGTCGAGATGGTCCGGCTGTTCCAGGTCGAACTCGAGCACTACGAGAAGATCGAGGGCACCACGCTCTCGCTGGAGGGCAAGGCCAACCGGCTGTCGCAGATGATCCGCGGCAACCTCGGCATGGCCATGCAGGGCCTCGCGGTGGTTCCGCTGTTCGCCGGCTTCGACGTGGACGGCGGGGTCGGGCGGATCTTCAGCTACGACGTCACCGGCGGCCGGTCGGAGGAGCACGGCTTCCACGCGGTCGGTTCGGGCTCGTTGTTCGCCCGGGGCGCGCTGAAGAAGCTCTACCGCTCCGGTCTGGACGCCGACGGCATCGTGCAGGTGTGCATCCAGGCGCTCTACGACGCGGCCGACGACGACTCCGCCACCGGTGGTCCCGACCTGACCCGACGGATCTACCCGGTGGTCACCCTGGTGACCGAGGACGGCATCCGGCGGCTCTCCTCCGATGAGGTCGGTGCCATCGTCCGGACCGTGGTGAACGCCCGCATGGACGCCCCCGACGGCCCGACCGCCCCGCTGACCTGACGTCGATGTCGACGACCCCACCAGCCGACCCTTCGAGACCGGCTTCGACGAAAAGGACTCCACGGTGACGACGCCCTTCTATGTGTCGCCGCAGCAGGCCATGGCGGACCGGGCCGACTATGCCCGCAAGGGCATCGCCCGGGGCCGCAGCGTGGTCGTGCTGACCTACGCGGACGGCATCCTGTTCGTGGCGGAGAACTACTCTCGCGCCCTGCACAAGATCAGTGAGATCTACGACCGCATCGCGTTCGCCGCGGTGGGCAAGTACAACGAGTTCGAGAACCTGCGGATCGGCGGCGTGCGCTACGCCGACATCCGCGGCTACTCGTACGCGCGCAACGACGTCACCGCTCGCGGCCTGGCGAACGTGTACGCGCAGACGCTGGGCACGATCTTCTCCAGCGGGGGGGAGAAGCCCTACGAGGTGGAGCTGATCGTCGCCGAGGTGGGCGCCGCGCCCGAGGACGACCAGATCTATCGGCTCACCTACGACGGTTCGGTCGCCGACGAGCACAACTACGTGGCGATGGGCGGCAACGTCGAGCAGATCACCGACCAGCTCAAGCGCCGGCACCGCGAGGGGTTGTCGCTGGAGGACGCGCTCAAGGTGGCGGTCGACGCCCTCTCGCGCGACGGTGTCGGCGAGAAGCGCTCCATCACGGCCTCGCAGCTGGAGGTCGCGACGCTGGACCGCACCAGGCCGCAGCAGCGCAAGTTCAAGCGTCTGGTGGGCGGTCAGTTGACCCGCCTGCTCGGCGAGGCCGAGCCGACCGGCGAGGCGACGGCGGAGAAGGGGGCGGCCGAGGCCGCCCCGGAGACCGCTCCCGAGGCCGGCGAGGAGTAGTCCCGCGGGTTTTCCGCTCCCGGGCGCCCCATCCGCCCGGATCCCGTCACAGGGCCCGTACACCGCCTCGGTGTGCGGGCCCTGACGCGTGTGGGCGGCGCCGGCGGGGTCAGGCCGATGTCGGGGGCGCGGTGGAGCCGCGGATCACCAGCTCGCCGGGCAGGACCACGTCGGGGCCCGCGTCGCCGGTGTCGAGCAGGTCGAGCAGCGCGCTCATGCCGCGGGTGCCCAGTTCGACGGCGGGCAGCCGGAAGGTGGTCAGTTCGGGCTCGACCACGCGCGCGTAGCGCATGTCGTCGAAGCCGGTGACGGACAGGTCGTCGGGCACGCGCAGGCCCAGTGTGCGGGCGGCCTTGTAGGCGCCGGCCGCCTGGAGGTCGTCGTCGCACACGAGCACGGTGGGTCGGATGGGCGCGGCGAGCAGGCTCAGCGCCGCCTCGCGCCCGCCGTCCAGGGTCAGCGGGGCCGATGCCTCGGCGACCACCTCGGCGGGGCCGAGCGTGGCGCGGAAGGCCGCGTCGCGGGCCTCGAACGTCCAGGTCCGCACGGTGGAGCGCAGCCGGGCCACGCGCCGGTGGCCGAGGCCGATCACGTGCCGCGCGATCGTGCGCATGCCCTCGGCGACGTCGTGGTTGACGGTCGGCAGGCCGTGTCCGGGTTCGCTGTCGAGCATGACCAGGGGCAGGTGGCCGGTGCCGGGTCCGGCGGAGCGCAGCACGTCCAGTGGTTCGGCGGCCATCGAGGAGGCGAGTACGCCGTCGATGGCGGCCGGGGAGAAGGCGTTGGGGGCCAGGTCGGCGCCGTCGAGGGTGGGGTAGACGACGACGCCGAAGTCGCGTTCGGCCGCCACTCGGGCGGCGCCGCTGTGCACGGCGCCGAAGAACGGCGAGGTGAGCACCGGTACGACGAGCATCACGGTGCGGGTGCGGCCCAGGCGCAGCGATCGCGCCGACGTGTTGGGCCGGTAGTCGAGGGCCGCGGCCGCCTCGCGCACGGTTTCGACGGTGGCGGGGGAGACCCGGCCGCGCCATTTGCCGGCGAGGACGAGGGACACGGTGGACTGCGACACGCCGGCGTGTCGGGCGACGTCCTTGCTGGTCGGGCGACCGGCGGGGGGCGGGGGCGGCGGCACGGTGACCTCGGGCGGCGGAGTCGGGGCGGGGTGGCGGGTGCTGGCGGGGCGGGGTGGCGGGGCGGGTCCAGCCTAGAACGCGCTTGCCATGCGGCCGACCGGGCGGGCACAGTGATACGGGATAGTCATACGTATGACTTCGGGATGAGCGGATGTGTCGGGTGCGGCACGGGAGGGCGGTATCCGCGGATGCGGACCTATCTGGAGCTGCTGCGCGTGCCCTACGCGGGGCGGCTGCTCGGCGGGACGCTGTTCGGGCGACTGCCCAACGGCATGGGTGCGTTGGCGGTGCTGCTGCTGGTGCGCGCGGACGGTGGCGGCTACGGCCTGGCGGGCGCGTTGTCCGCGGTGTACGGGCTGGCCAGTGCGGCGGGGCAACCGGTGCTCGGGCGGTGGATGGACCGGCGCGGGCAGACCCGGGTGCTGATCGGTTCGGCGACGGTGTCCGCGCTGGCCTACGCGGTGTTCGCGCTGGTGGGTGCCCATCCGCTCCCGGTGGCGGTGGCGGCGGTGCTGGTGGCGGGCTTCACCACGCCGCCGCTGGAGGCCGGGTTGCGGGCGTTGTGGCCCTCGGTGCTCACCCCCGAGCGGGTGCAGGCCGCCTATGCGCTGGACGCCGCCGCCCAGGAGGTGCTGTTCACCGTGGGGCCGCTGATCGTGGTGGTCGTGGTCCAGCTGGGTTCGGCGCAGCTGGCCGTGCTGCTGACCGGGTTGGTCGGCGTCGCGGGCACGCTGATCGTGGCCACCTCGCACCCGTCGCGGGTCTGGCGCGGCGAGCCGCACACGCCGCACTGGGCCGGGGCGCTGCGCTCGCCCGGTCTGCGCGTGGTGCTGCCGGCCTTCACGCTGGCCGGGGTCGCGCTGGGCGTGTTGAGCGTGGCGGCGGTGGCGTACGCCGACCGCGAGGGCTCGGACGCGCTGTCGGGGGTGTTCCTGGCGGCGATGTCGTTCGGCGCGCTTCTGGGTGGTCTCGTGCACGGGGTACGGGCCTGGCGTACCCCACCGGCCCGCCGGTTGTTGTGGTTCATGGGGTGGCTGACGGTGTGTTACCTGCCGCTGATCGTGGTGCCCGGGCCGTGGTTGATGATGCCGCTTGCGGTGTTGTCGGGGGTGTTCCTGGCGCCGGCGATCGCGTGCGTGTTCACGCTGATCGACGAGTTGGCGCCGCGCGGCACGGTGACCGAGGCGTTCGCGTGGCTGGTGGCCGCGATGGGCGCGGGCGCGGCGCTGGGCATGGCGGTGGCCGGCTGGGCCGGGGAAGTGGCCGGCGCGCGGGGTGCGTTCGCGGTTGCGGGGGTCGGTGCGGGGCTCGGATTGCTGGTATTGCTGGCCGGTCGGGGCCGGCTGATCCCAAACGTGATCCAGCTTGTGAAAACCACCGACGCGGAGTTGTCCCGGAACGGCGCGTCGTCGGCGTAATGTTGCAGCATGGACCGCCGCATCTTCGGGCTGGAGAACGAGTACGGCGTCACCTGTACGTTCCGGGGGCAGCGCAGGCTCTCCCCGGACGAGGTGGCGCGGTACCTCTTCCGCCGAGTCGTTTCGTGGGGCCGAAGCAGCAATGTCTTCCTACGCAATGGGGCCCGGCTGTATCTGGACGTGGGCAGCCACCCCGAATACGCGACGCCCGAGTGCGACTCGGTGCCGGAACTTGTCGTGCACGACAAGGCCGGTGAGCGCATTCTCGAGGGTCTTCTCGTCGACGCCGAACGGCGGCTGCACGAAGAGGGCATCGCGGGTGACGTGTATCTCTTCAAGAACAACACCGATTCCGCCGGCAACTCCTACGGTTGCCACGAGAACTATTGTGTGGCGCGGCACGGGGAATTCTCCCGGCTCGCCGACGTGCTCATCCCGTTCCTGGTGACCCGTCAGATGTTGTGCGGCGCGGGCAAGGTGCTCCAGACGCCGCGTGGTGCGGTGTACTGCGTGAGTCAGCGCGCCGAACACATTTGGGAGGGCGTCAGTTCCGCCACGACCCGTTCCCGTCCGATAATCAACACGCGCGACGAACCGCATGCCGACGCCGAGCGCTATCGGCGACTGCATGTGATCGTCGGCGACTCCAACATGGCCGAGCCCACCACGCTGCTCAAGGTCGGTTCGACCGACCTGGTGTTGCGGATGATCGAGGCCGGGATCGTCATGCGCGACCTGACCCTGGAGAACCCGATCCGGGCGATCCGTGAGGTCAGCCACGACATGACCGGCTCGCGCAAGGTGCGGCTGGCCAACGGCCGCGAGGCCAGCGCGTTGGACATCCAGCGCGAATACCTGACCAAGGCGCAGGAGTTCGCCGATCGCCGGGGCATCCGCACCGGCACGGTCGAGAAGGTGCTCGATCTGTGGGAGCGCACCCTCGAGGCGATCGACTCCGGCAATCTCGATCTGGTCGGGCGCGAGATCGACTGGGTGATCAAGTATCAGCTGATCGAGCGCTATCGGGCCAAGCACAACCTGCCCATGTCCTCGCCGCGGGTGGCGCAGATAGACCTCGCCTACCACGACATCCACCGGCGCCGAGGGCTCTACTACCTGATGGAGCGACGCGGACAGGTCGACCGGATCGGCAACGACCTGAAGATCTTCGAGGCGAAGTCGCTGCCGCCGCAGACCACTCGGGCGCGGCTGCGCGGCGAGTTCATCAAGAAGGCCCAGGAGCAGCGGCGCGACTTCACCGTCGACTGGGTGCACCTCAAGCTCAACGACCAGGCGCAGCGCACCGTGCTGTGCAAGGACCCCTTCCGGTCGGTGGACGACCGCGTGGAGAAGTTGATCGCCAGCATGTGAGCCGGGCGTCTCGACCCGCGCCGGCCGGCATGTGAGACGAGGCCGCCGCCCACCCCCTCCCGCGTCGGGAGTCGGGTGGGCGGCCGGCATGCTTGATCGATGGTCGATACACCTGCATGGGACATCGCTCCGCCCGTCTTCGAGCTCGACGGGGTGGACGTGTGGGCGCACGGGCCCGCCGGGCGCACCGACATGCTCGTCGGCGTGGACTGGACGGTTCGCGAGGGCGAGCGCTGGGCGCTGCTGGGGCACAACGGCGCGGGCAAGAGCACGATCCTGGCGTTGGCGGGCGCGTTGCGTTTTCCGGGCAACGGCGCGGTGACGGTGCTGGGCAAGCGGCTCGGCAAGGTCGACGTGCGCGAGGTCCGGGCGCAGGTGGGCGCGGTCAACGCGGCGCTGCGGGTGCCCGAATACCTGACGGTGACCGACTATGTGCTCACCGGCGCGAGCGGCACGGTGCAGCCCCTGTACGGCAAGTACGGGCCGGCCGAACACGCCCGGGCGGCGGAGTTGATCGCGCTGCTCGGTCTGGAGCGGTTGGCGCGGCGCGAGATCGCGGTGTGTTCGCAGGGTGAGCGCGGCCGGGCCCGGATCGCCCGGGCGCTGATGCCCGATCCGAGGCTGCTGCTGCTCGACGAGCCGGCCAACGCGCTGGATCTGCCCAGCCGTGAGGAACTGCTCGAGGCGATCGACTCGCTGACGCGCGAATATCCGCGGTTGACCCTGGTGATCGTGACGCACCACCTGGAGGAGTTGCCCACCGCGGTGTCCCACGCGTTGTTGCTGCGGCGCGGTGCGACGGTGGCCGCGGGGCCGGTGCGCGAGGTGATGACCGACGCCAACCTCAGCGAGTGTTTCGGGATTCCGCTGACGGTGCGCGCCGAGGACGGGCGCTGGGCGGCGCGGTTGCGCCGGCCGGGTCGCGAAGTGGCCTGAACGCGATTGTCGTCTTCACGTCGCCCTCACATCGGGACCCCATAGAGTGTCCCGGTCCTTGTCCATCTCAGCAGAGGAACATCGTGCGCCGTCTCGCTGCGCTCCTTCTGGTCCCCGCACTGGCCTTCACCGCGGTCGCGTGTGGCGATGACGACGGAGGAAAAACCGTTACACCCATCGTGACCGGTGCCTTCGGGCAGAAGCCGGACATCAAGATCCCCAAGGGGAAGTCCGGCGACAAGACGACGACCAAGATCCTCATCGAGGGCACCGGCGATGTGATCAAGAAGGACGATTACGTCGTCGCGGACACCGTCGGCAAGAACTGGGACGGCACGGACGCGGGCAACTCGTACGACACCAAGACCCCCGAGGTCTTCCAGGCGGGCAGCGCGGAGCTCCTGAAGGAGATCGGGCAGGGGATAATCGGCAAGAAGGTCGGCACCCGGATGCTCGTGGTGGTCCCGGCCAAGGTGACCCAGGAAAAGCAGGCCGTCGTGCTGATGCTGGACCTGAAGTCGACCAAGACGATCGACAGCAAGGCCGAGGCCAAGGGCGCCGCGGTGACCCCGCCGGCCGGTCTGCCGGTGGCGAAGGTCGAGTCGGGCAAGGCCGCGGAGATCTCCATCCCGCCGGGCACCGCCGCGCCGACCAAGCTGGTCGTGCAGCCGCTGATCGAGGGCACCGGCCCGGTGGTCCAGAAGGGCCAGACGCTGGTGGCGCAGTACACCGGCGCGCTCTTCGACAAGGGCACCAAGTTCGACTCGTCGTGGGACCACAACGGCGCGACCGCGTTCAAGATCGGTGTCGGCCAGGTCGTGCCCGGGTGGGACGAGGGTCTGGTGGGCCAGAAGGTCGGCAGCCGCCTCCTGCTGGTGCTGCCCGCGGACAAGGGCTACGGCGCCGAGGGCAAGCCGCCGACAATCCCGGCCAACTCGACGTTGGTGTTCGTCGTGGACATCGTCGACGCGCTGGGCGGTACGGCCGCCTGACGGTCGGTGTGGTGGTCGGACCGGGCGGGTCGCCCGGTACGTTGGACGCGCATTCAGTACTCGAACGGATACGGATACCGCTGTGAGCAAGCTTACGAAGCCCGAGATCGACTTCCCCGAGGGCGGCGTGCCCGCCGACCTGGAGATCACCGAGATCTGGGAGGGCGACGGCGCGGTGGCCCAGGCGGGCCAGGACGTCAGCGTGCACTACGTCGGCGTGTCGTTCTCCTCCGGCGAGGAGTTCGACGCGTCCTGGAACCGTGGCCGGCCGCTGGACTTCCGGCTCGGTGTCGGTCAGGTCATCGAGGGCTGGGACCGCGGCGTGCAGGGGATGAAGGTCGGGGGTCGGCGCAAGCTGGTCATTCCGGCGCACCTGGCGTACGGGGACCGCGGAGCGCCGGGGGCGATCGCGCCGGGCGAGACGCTGATCTTCGTGGTGGACCTGCTGGGCGTGCGCTAGCCGCACTCGTCGACGGCCCCGGTTCGCGCACGCTGCGCGGATCGGGGCCGTTTGCGTTCCTGGCCGGCGGGCGGCGGGTCCTCATGCGCTCGGCGGTTGGGTGTCGGCCGGCCTGCGGCCCGCTGTCCTCAAGCGCCGGGCGGGCTGGGGTTGGGCTGCCTGGTCTCGACGCCGGGCGGGCTGGGTGTTGGCCGGCCCGGGGCCTGCTGTTTTTAAGCGCCGGGCGGGCTGGGGGTTGGCCGGCCGGCCCGTTGTTCTCATGCGCCGGGCGGGCTGGGAGTGGGGCCGGCTGTTCTTGGCGCTGGGCTGGTGGTGTTCTTGGCCGGCCTGCTGTTCTCAAGCCGCCGGGCGGGCTGGATGTGCCGGTCGGACTGGGTGTGTTGGTTGGGTCAGGTGGGGAGTTGGGTTGCGGCCCAGTGGCCGGCTGCGGCTGCGGCCAGGAAGTAGGCGTGGTCGGCTTCCAGAGGGCGGCCCATGGTGGATAGGGGGGCCGGGCTGGTTTGTAGGGCTTCGTTCAGGGCTTCCGTGGGTTCCATGTGGATGCGGTGGCGGGCTTGTAGTGGGGTGATGTCGGCTGCCACCTGTGTCGCCAGGGGCTCGGGGAGGATCGGGACGATCACGTCTGCCGCGGCCAGGGCTACTCGGCCGTATGCGGTGAGGCTGTGGTGGGAGACGCCGCGGTGGCGTTCGCGGCCGTCGGCGTCGGAGATGCGCAGCGACGCGACCGGGCGCCCGCCGAGCGTGGCGATCGCGTTGATCGCCTCGCCCGCCGCGACTCCGGAGAAGCCCCACCGGGTGCCCGTGCCCAGGTTGCCCGGGCCCTGCGCGACGATCGCCACGTCGGCGTGTTCGACATGGCGCGCGGCCAGCAGGCCGGTGTGCAGGGTGACCGCCTCCAGGTCGCCGCCCAGCGCCTGGCCGACGGTGATCGAGGCGGCCAGCCATCCGTGCGTGCGCAGCGTGTCGACGGTCATCGAGAACCACAGCGGCAGTGTGCCGCCGTCGGTCATCACGTACACCACGCGCGCGTCCGGGCGCGCGGCGCGGATCCCGGCGCAGATCGCGGGCAGCGCCGAGTGCAGGTCGGCGACCACCACCGGCATGCCGTCGAGCGAGTCGGCCGCGCTCAGCGTGGCGTGGTGCGGCGAGTCCTGCTCGTCGACGCCGAGCACCACCGCCTGCATCGGGGTGTAGCGGGCCTTGACCACATGCCCCGGCCCGGGCGGCGGGTCCGCGGGCAGCCGCTCGGGCAGCGCCACCACCAGCGCGTAGCCGCCGGTGCCCAGGCCCATGTCCTGCGCGGTGGTGTTGAGCAGCACCGTGTCGCCGACCTCGGGGGTGCCGGTCAGGTGTGGGTAGGCGATCGCGCGCAACGTGCGGGCGGGCTCGGGTTCGGGCACCGCCACCGTCACCTCCACGGCCCCGCGCCAGGCCCGTCGGATCGCCGTCACTTCGCCGCGTCGCCAGGTGATCACGGTCCGAGAGCCTAACGGCGCCGGCCTGCGGCGGGCGAACTCGGGGGGCAGATCGGCGGCCGGGACCAACCCGCGCGCCGAACGCGGTACGGTCGGGGCTGCGCCGTGTGGGAGGGACTGGGATCTGATGGCGATTCCGAAGCAGGAGCGGTTGGTGAGTCTGGTCATGTGCCTGCTCGCCGCCCGTCGCTACGTCACCAAGGAAGAGTTGCGGCAGTCGATCGAGTCGTATCGGCTGTGCACGTCCGACGAAGCCTTCGACCGCATGTTCGAGCGGGACAAGGACGACGTACGCGAGCTCGGCTTCATCGTCGAGACCGGTGCCAACGACCCGCTGATCGAGTCGGCCGACGGCTACCGCATCCGTCCCGAGGCGAACACGCTGCCCCCGGTGGAGCTGGACCCGGAGGAGGCCGCGGCGCTCGCCCTGGCCGCCGGCGCCTGGCAGCAGTCCGCGCTGGCCGGCGCCGCCACCGGCGCGCTGTACAAGCTCAAGGCCGCAGGCGTGGAGATCGACTCGGCCCCGCTGACCAGCGTCGAGCCCAGGGTCACCGCCCGCGAGCCGGCGTTCGGTCCGCTCCTGGACGCGCTGCGCACCCGCAGGCCGATCCAGTTCGCCTACCGCCGCTCGGGCGCCGCGGAGGTCACCGCGCGGGTGGTCGAGCCGTGGGGGATGAGCTGCTGGCGCGGCCGCTGGTACCTGGTCGGCTTCGCCCGCGACCGGGGCGAGCAGCGGGTGTTCCGGCTGGATCGGATCGCCGACAAGCCCAAGCCGAAGCCGCTGAAGGAGCCGTTCTCGGCCGAGGTGCCGGCGAAGGTGGACGTGCGCGCCCAGGTCGCGCGCTTCGCCGGCGAGGGCGGCGAGGGCATCGCCCGGATCCGGGTGCGCGCCGGCGCGGGGTTCCCGCTGCGGGCGCGCGCGAGCGCGGTGCGTCCGGCCGGCGAGGGCTGGGACGAGCTGGAGATGAGTCACGGACACGGACTGCACCACTGGCTCGCCGAGTTCGGCCCCGATGTGGTCGTGCTGGAGCCGCCCCACCTGCGCGACGCCGTGGTCGCGCAACTGCGCGAGGCCGCCCACGGGGCGACGGGACAGGTGAAGGTCGGATGAGCAACGCGATCGACGACACCCGACGGTTGTTGTCCCTGGTGGCCTACCTGCGCGAGCGCCCGGGCACCCAACTCGACGACGTGGCGCGCGCCTTCGGTCTGCCGGTGACCCAGGTCGAGGCGGACCTGGGCACCCTGCACATGTGCGGTACCAGCTTCATGGCCGACGACCTGCTGGAGCCGCACGTCGACTTCGAGGGCCGGGTCTTCCTGGACAACGCCGACGCCCCGGTGCGCCCGGTGCGCCTGGCCCCGCACGAGGCGTTGGCGCTGCTTGTGGCGCTGCGCGCGCTGGCCGGGCTGTCCGGGCTGCGCGAGCGGGACAAGGTGGCGCTGGGCCGGGTGACCGCCAAGCTGGAGGACGCGGCCGGCGAGGCGGCGCGCGCCGCCGAGGGAGTGACCGTCGAGTTCGAGGGCGACGACGCGGCCCAGGAGTCGGCGTTCGCCACGATGGACCGCGCGGTGAGCGAGAAGCGCCGGTTGCGGCTGCGCTACTACGTGCCGCGCCGGGACGAGATCACCGAGCGCGAGGTGGACCCGATCCGGCTGGTCCTGGTCGACGGACACACCTACCTGGTGGCGTGGTGTCGCCAGGCCGAGGGGCGTCGGTTGTTCCGGCTCGACCGGGTCGCCGAGGCGGTGCTGCTGGACGAGGCGTCCGAGCCGCAGCCGATCGAACCGCTCGACCTGGCCGACGGTTTCGCGCCGACCGCCGCCGACGGCATCGAGGTGGTGCTCGAACTGGGGCCCGGCGGGCGCTGGGTCACCGAGTACTACCGCTACGACAAGGTCGAGGAGTTGGCCGACGGCGGTCTGCGGCTGACCCTGCGCACGCCCGACCCCGCCGGGATCCGGCGGCTGGCGTTGCGCCTGGGCGGACACGGCAGGGTGATCTCCCCGCCGGAGCTGGTCGACGATGTACGACGCACCGCGTCGGCTGCGCTCGCGGCCTACGCGGACTAGACCGAGCGGCCGGGTCCGCGGGCGACTGTCCAAAAACGGCACACGCCCCGGGATCCGGCCCGCCGGCACCTCCCGGTACCACCGACGACAACCTTCCCGACCTTGCGAGGAGGCCCACGGTGTCGACGTTCACGGCGCGCTGCCCGGTATGCGGACGGGTGGAGCTGACGGCGGATCAGCTACGGCTGGTGCTGCGACCGAACAAGTCCTTCTACCTCTTCCGCTGCCCCACCTGCGCGGACTCGGTGCGCCGCCCGGCCGGTGAGCGGATCGTCGAACTGCTCACCGACGGCGGGGTGTCGTCCATGCAGGTGGCACGCTGAACGGGGCCTTCGCGGGCTGTTAGGGTCGCCGCATGTTGCCGTGGGTCCTGCTCTTCCTCGTGCTCGTGCTCGTCGGACTCGGCGTCCTCGCCTGGTTCGCCGTGCGGTTGTTCGGTGACGTTCGCCGCTTGGGTGGAACCGTCGCCGACGCCGCCGACCGGTTGTCCCGGGCGGCGGCCGAGTTGGACGCGGCGGGCCGCCCCACGGCGCGAGAAGACGTCGTTCCGCACCCGCGGTCCGCGTCCGCGCACCGGCATTGATTCGCCCGCGTGACCCCTGGGGGTTACGCCCGGTGCAGTTGTTCGCCACCATTGCGTTGCACGTGCGTCATCCGCACCGGCGTACGATCGAACCCGTAACCCCCCGGCCCCGGCAATGAGGTACTGACTATGTTTGGCAAGCTCGGTTGGCCCGAGATCATCCTGATCCTGGTTGTCGTCGTGCTGTTGTTCGGCGCCAAGCGTCTGCCGGACACGGCGCGGGCGCTGGGTCGCTCGCTGCGCATCCTCAAGAGCGAGACCAAGGCGATGAAGGAGGACGGGGCGGCCGAGGCTCCCGCGTCCGACAAGAGTGCCAAGACCACCGAGGCGCCGCCGCGCACCATCTCGGCCGCTCCGGGCGACGTGAACGAGGCGCGGCCGGTCGGCGAGCCCGACCACAACCGTCGCTGAGTCCGTACGCGCCTGTTTAGGAGTCGGCCCTCGAGGTGCTTGACAAGGCAGGGCGAGGACGCAGGTCCGGCCCGAAACAGAAGAAGATCAAGGACGCCGAGGGGCGCATGCCTCTCATGGAGCACTTGCGCGAATTGCGCAATCGCCTCGTCAAGGCGCTCCTGGCCATCATCGTCGTGACCATCGTCGCCGCGATCTACTACAAGGAGATCGGCGCGTTCCTGGTCAAACCCGTCTGCGGGTTGACCACGATCAAGGGCACCGGCGCCACCCAGTGCGGCAACGGTGCCCTGGTGCAGACCGGCGTACTCTCGCCGTTCTCCACCGCGTTGAAGATCTCGCTGGCCACCGGTGTGGTGGTCGCCGCGCCGGTGTGGTTGTACCAGCTGTGGGCGTTCCTCGCCCCCGGTCTGCACAAGAACGAGAAGAAGTACACGCTGGCCTTCGTCGGCGTGGGTTTCCCGCTGTTCGCGGGCGGCGCCTACTTCGCGTACTGGGTCCTGCCGCACGCGCTCGAGGTGCTCACCGACTTCACCCTCGAGGACGCCAGCACCCAGATCCAGGTGGACGACTACCTCAGCTTCGTGCTGCGGATGATCGTCGTCTTCGGTGTCGCGTGCGAGCTGCCACTGGTGTTGATCATGCTCAACATAGGCGGCGTGGTCACCGCTCGGCAGTTGGCGAGCTGGTGGCGCTGGGTCGTGATGGGCATCTTCGTCTTCGGCGCGGTGGCCACCCCCACCACCGACCCGGTGACGATGGTCCTGCTGTCCATCCCGATCACGATCCTGTACGGGCTCGCGCTGATCGTCGCGTTCGTCAACGACCGTCGGCGCGGCAAACGCCGTGCCGAGGTGTTCGGCGCGGACCTCGACGACGACGAGGCGTCCGTGCTCGACACCTCCGTCACCCCGGTGGATACGCCGAACCGGGTGGACGAGCGCGAGGCGGTCGACCCGGTCGGCAGGGTGGACGACATCACCTGAGTCCGGTGGGCTACTCTCGCGCCTTGTGTCTCGGGAGATCGCAATATTCGTCAACCCCACCGCGGGCCGCGGGCGTGGCCTCAAGGCCGCGTCGATCGCCGCCGACCTGCTGCGCGACCGGGGGCTGACGCCGCACCAGGTGTCCGCTCCCGGCGCCGCGGAGGGCATCGCCCGGCTGCGCTCGGTGGTCCGCACGGGTGTGGACGCGGTGGTCGCGGTCGGCGGCGACGGCACGGTCGCCGCCGCGCTGCAGGCGGTCGCCGGCACGCCGACGCCGCTGGGCGTGATACCAATCGGCTCCGGCAACGACTTCGCCCGCGCGCTGGGCCTGCCGCTGGGCGACGTGGCCGCGGCGGCCCGCGTGGTGGCGGATCGGCACATCCGCCCGGTGGACCTGGGCCGGGTCGGCGAGCGCTGGTTCGGCACGATCCTGTGCACCGGCTTCGACTCGCGGGTCAACGAGCGGGCCAACCGGATGACCTGGGCGGGCGGGCGGACCCGCTACAACGCCGCGCTGCTGGGCGAACTCGGCGCGCTGAAGGCGATCGACTACGAGCTGGAACTGGACGGCAAGCCGTTCGAGGTCGAGGCGACGCTGATAGCAGTCGGCAACGGTCGCTCGTACGGCGGCGGCATGCGGATGTGCCCGGGCGCCGACCTCGCCGACGGGCTGTTCGACATAACGGTGGTGGCCGCCTGCGGGCGGGCCGAGCTGTTGCGGGTGTTCCCCAAGGTCTACGGCGGGCGGCACGTGAGCCACCCGCTGGTCACCGTGCACCGGGCCGCCACCGTGTCGCTGACCGCGCGCGGGCTCAGCGGCTGGGCCGACGGGGAGCGCCTGGGCGCGCTGCCGCTGACCGCGGACTGCGTGCCGGCCGCGGTCCGGGCGCTGGTCCCCGCGCCGGCCGGCTGAGGCGTACGGCGGTGCTCGCCGCGCCGCCCGGCCGTGCCGGGCGGCGCGGATCGCTCGGGTGTGCCGCGGTCGCTTGTTCGACCCGCCGGTCGGCAAGATCGAAAAAAGGTGATCACAGCCGTCGGTCCCGGCCGGTAGTCTGCTTGACGAGATGCCTCTCGATCCCGCACGCGGCACGGACCGCGATACCCAGATGTCCCCGGCCGAGCGCTACGCGGCCGCCCGGCGCCGTGCCGCGGACGAACGCACGAGTCTGCACGCGTTCCGCGAGCAGTACCCCTTCGGTCTCGACTCCTTCCAGGTCGAGGCCTGTCGCGCCCTGGAGGCCGGCAAGGGGGTCCTGGTCGCCGCGCCCACCGGTTCGGGCAAGACCGTGGTCGGCGAGTTCGCCGTGCACCTGGCCCTGGAACAGGGCCGCAAGTGCTTCTACACCACACCGATCAAGGCGCTGTCGAACCAGAAGTTCGCCGACTTCCAAAAGCTCTACGGCGCGGCCAACGTGGGCCTGCTCACCGGCGACAACTCGGTCAACTCCGACGCCCCGGTGATCGTGATGACCACCGAGGTCCTGCGCAACATGCTCTACGCGTCCTCGAACGCGCTCGCGGGCCTGGGCTACGTGGTCATGGACGAGGTGCACTACCTCTCCGACCGCTTCCGCGGCGCGGTGTGGGAGGAGGTGATCATCCATCTCCCCGAATCGGTCACCCTGGTCTCGCTCTCGGCGACGGTCAGCAACGCCGAGGAGTTCGGCGACTGGCTGGGCACCGTGCGCGGCGACACCGAGGTCGTGGTCTCCGAGCACCGCCCGGTGCCGCTGTGGCAGCACGTGATCGCGGGCAACCGCACCTACGACCTGTTCACCGACGAGAACCACACCGAGGTCAACCCCGAGCTGGTGCGCCTGGGGCGGATGGACAGCGAGCGGGCCGGGCGCCCGCAGGACCGCTACCGGCGCAACCGCGGCCAGGAGGCCCGACCGGTGCGCAGCCGGATCTGGACGCCCAGCCGCGCCGAGGTGATCGACCGGCTCGACGCCGAGGGCCTGCTGCCCGCGATCACCTTCATCTTCAGCCGCAAGGGCTGCGAGGCCGCGGTCCAGCAGTGCCTGCACGCGGGTCTGCGGCTCAACGGCGACGCGGAGCGGGCCGAGGTGCGCACGATCGTCGAGGCGCGCACCACCGGCATCCCCGACGAGGACCGGCACGTCCTGGGCTACCACTCCTGGCTCGACGCGCTCCAGCGCGGCATCGCCGCACACCACGCGGGCATGTTGCCGACCTTCAAGGAGGTCGTCGAGGAGTTGTTCGTCAAGGGCCTGGTCAAGGCGGTCTTCGCGACCGAGACGCTGGCCCTGGGGATCAACATGCCCGCCCGCTCGGTGGTGCTGGAGAAGCTGGTCAAGTGGAACGGCGAGACGCACGCCGACCTGACCGCGGGCGAGTACACCCAGCTCACCGGCCGCGCCGGGCGACGCGGCATCGACATCGAGGGCCACGCGGTGGTGTTGTGGCACCAGGGCTTCGACGCGGCCCACCTGGCCGGCCTGGCGGGCACCCGCACGTATCCGCTGCGGTCCTCCTTCAAGCCGTCCTACAACATGGCGGTCAACCTGGTCGGCCAGGTCGGCCGGCACCGCTCGCGCGAGCTGTTGGAGACCTCGTTCGCGCAGTTCCAGGCCGACCGCTCGGTGGTCGGCCTGACCCGCCAGGTGCAGCGCAACGAGGAGGGGTTGGCCGGCTACCGCGAGGCGATGACCTGCCACCTCGGCGACTTCGCCGAATACGGGAGTTTGCGGCGCGCGCTCAAGGACCGCGAGACGGAGCTGGCCCGCGAGGGCGCCGTCCAGCGCCGGGCCGCGGCCGCCGCGTCGCTGGAGAAGCTCAGGTCGGGCGACATCATCATGGTGCCCACCGGCAAGTACGCGGGTCTGGCCGTGGTCCTGGACCCCGGCACCGACCAGGGCCCGGAGGGGCCGCGCCCGTTCGTGCTCACCGTGGACCGCCAGGCGCGCCGGCTGGCCGGGATCGACTTCCCCGTGCCGGTCGAGGCGATCGACCGACTGCGCATCCCGCGCTCGTTCAACGCGCGCAATCCGCAGTCCCGCCGCGACCTGGCGTCCTCGCTGCGCACCAAGGCCGGCCACGTGGACCACCCCCGGGGGCGCAAGCAGCGCTCGCCGGCCGCCGCCGACGCCGAGCTGGCCCGGCTGCGCCAGGCGATCCGGCAACACCCGTGCCACGGCTGCGACGACCGCGAGGAGCACGCGCGCTGGGCCGAGCGCTACCACCGGCTGCTGCGCGACACGCAGGTGATCGAGAGCCGGATGAAGGGCCGCACGCACACCATCGCGCGCACCTTCGACCGGGTCTGCGCGATGCTCACCGACCTGGGCTATCTGGCGGGCGACACGGTCACCGAGGACGGGCGCCGGCTGGCCCGGATCTACGCCGAGCTGGACCTGCTGACCGCGGAGTGCCTGCGCGAGGGCCTGTGGGAGGAGTTGTCCCCGGCGGAGCTGGCCGCGTGCGCGTCCGCGCTGGTGTACGAGTCGCGGCAGCCCGACGACGCGATGTCGCCGAAGGTGCCTGCCGGGACGACGACGTCGGCGCTGGTCGACATGGTCCGGCTGTGGGGCCACCTCGACGCACTGGAGGGGCAGCACCACCTCGACTTCCTGCGCGAGCCGGACCTGGGCTTCGCCTGGACCGCGTACTCGTGGGCGTCGGGGATGAGCCTGGACGCGGTGCTCGGCGACGCCGACCTGCCGGCCGGCGACTTCGTCCGCTGGATCAAGCAACTGGTCGACGTACTCGGCCAGATCGCCGCCGCCGCGCCCGACGACAGCAAGGTCGGCGGCACCGCCCGCAAGGCGATCGAGGGGCTGCGCCGCGGCGTGGTCGCCTACTCCTCGGTCGGCTGAGCGGGCGGCGGCCCGCCGGACGCGCCGGATTGTGCCGATCCGCCGAGCAGCCACACGGCGAGTCGGTACGGTCGCGTACGGTGCGGGGCGAACGTGTTTCCCCAGCCCAGGAGGTCCCACCGTGCGGATCGACGAGTATCAGTCCCATGACGCCACCGGACTCGCGGGCCTGATCGCCCGCGGGGAGGTGAGCGCGGACGAGGTGCTCGACGTCGCCTTCGCCGCGATCAAGGAGCGCGAACCAGCCCTGGGCGCGGTGGTCGCGCTGTGCGAGGAGCAGGCCCGCTCCGCCGTCGCGGGTCTGTTGCCCGGCGTGTTGGCCGGGGTGCCGTACCTGATCAAGGACCTCGAGTGCGACGTGGCCGGCACACCCACCACCAACGGCTCGCGCCTGTTCGCGGGCGCGCCGGCGAAGCGGGACAGCACCCTGGTCACCCGGTTGCGGGTGGCGGGTGTGCTGATCGTGGGCAAGACCAACACCCCCGAGTTCGGCCTGGGCACCACCACCGAGTCGGCCCTGTTCGGTCCCGCGCACAACCCCTGGCGGCTCGATCACAGCGCCGGCGGCTCCAGCGGCGGCTCGGCGGCGGCGGTCGCGGCGGGCATGGTGCCGGTCGCGCACGCCACCGACGGGGGCGGCTCGATCCGGATCCCGGCCTCGTGCTGCGGGTTGTTCGGTCTCAAGCCGAGCCGGGGCCGGGTCACCGCCGGGCCCGACCGCGGCGAGTCCTGGGCCGGGCTCTCGGTGGCGCACGCGGTCACCCGCACGGTCCGTGACAGCGCGACGCTGCTCGATGTCACCGGCACCCCGGAGCCGGGCGACCCCTACCACGCGCCGCAGCCGGTGGGCCCGTACGCCGCCGAGGTGGGCGCGGACCCGGGGCGCTTGCGGATCGGGCTGATCCTGAACCCCGTGGACGCCGACGTGCTCGTGGACGCCGAGTGCACCCGGGCCGCGCAGGAGGCGGCGGCGCTGTGCGAGGCGCTGGGGCACGACGTGGAGCCGGTCGAATGGCCGGACACGCTGACCCGGCCCGGCGAGGTGATCGCGCCGATCAGCGCCGCACACATGGCGCGCATGGTGGACCTGCGACTGGCCGAGCTGGGGCGCGAGTTGCGGCCCGGCGATCTGGACGCGGCGACCGAGCTGATCGTGGACAAGGGCCGGCGACTGACGCTGGCGCGCTATCTGGCCGCGGTGGACACGATGCACACCATCGGGCGGGCGGTGACCCGGCTGACCGGGCGCTTCGACGTGCTGCTCACCCCGACGATGGCGGTGGTGCCGCCGAAGCTGGGCGAGTTGGACCCCAACCGGGATCCGCGGGCGGCGCTGGCGGGGATGCGCGGCATGGCGGCGTTCACCAGCCTGTTCAACGTCACCGGGCAGCCGGCCATGTCGGTGCCGCTGGGCGGTACGGCCGACGGGATGCCGGTGGGCGTGCAGTTCGCGGGCCGCTACGGCGACGAGACGACACTGCTGCGCCTCGCCGGGCAGTTGGAGGCGGCGGCGCCGTGGGCGGGTACGGCGCGCCCTCCGCGCTAGGTGTATTCACCCGCCGGCCGCGTCACCAACCTCACGGGTGAATACACCTAGTGGTCGCCGGCTCGGCGCCGGTTCGGGGTGTGCCTCTCAGCGTCGGCACAGGGTGTAGTGCGAGCCGTTCTTGCCCTTGATCTCGGTGCACTCGGCGGTGGAGCCGGCCGGCATCAGCGCCACGGCCAGGGCGCTGGGCACGGTGATGGTCGGGTTCTCGCACCACTTGCCGGCGCGGTTGTCGCACCGGAAGCCGACCTTGTCGTCGTCGACCCGGAACTCCTTGTTGTTCGCCACCAGCGTCGGCCCGGAGCGGGTGGGCTTGACGGTCGGGGCGGGCCGGGTCGGCGGGCGGGTGGTGGGCGCCGGGCGCGGCGAGGCGGCCGGCGGGGTCGGCTCGGGTGACTCCACCTCGGCCGGCTTGGGCGGCGAGGGTTGCGGGGGCTGGGTCTCGGCGGGGGGCGGGGCGGGCGGCAGTGGGGCCGGCGCGGAGGCGGCGACCGGCGGGGAGGGGTGTTTCGGCTTGGGTTTGTCGGTGTCCACCAGGGCGAACGCGGCGACCGCGACGGCGACCACCACCCCGCCCGCGATCAGCGACGAGCGGCCGGCCGTCTGCCCGCCCTGGGCCGCGCCCTTGACCGCGGCGGTGCCCACGCCCGCCCCCTG